>CALCQT010000500.1 GCA_937894825.1 uncultured Anaerolineaceae bacterium | reverse complement strand
ACTCGGCGAATAACAATGGTCCGGCGGCGGTTGGCAGAAGTTCCTGGAACGCGACCATGCTGGGCGCGTTGCGGTGCGCCGCGGCAAAAGCCTCGTTGACGTACAGATCAAAAAGCGGCGCCAATTTGCGCACCAACCAGGTATGGGTATATGCTTCCGCGTCCAGTTTGACGTCTTTTTCGAAGGTTGAAACTTCCTCGGTCAGATAGCGCAGATTGCCCAAAATGACGATCTCGCCCGGTTGCAGTTTTTTCACCCGTTCAATGGCTGCCGGGCCGCACACGTCATCCAGATATTCCACTGGCGTACTTAATAATTCAGACAGCCGCGCGGACTGATCTTCCAAGCCGGTCAGGTTTTGATAATCCAGCGTATCGCCCTGGTGGGCAATGATAGCGATGGCTGCCCCTCCGGACAGGAGTTCCCTGATGACCGGGACTGTTTTCACGATCCGGTCATCATTGACGATTTTTTTTGTTTTTGGATCAAGCGGGGAATTGATGTCCGGACGGAGGAGAACCTTTTTGCCGAAGAGTTCAATCCCACGCAGTGAGCGCATCTTTACTTCCATTTTCCCATTCCCAGGTATTCGTTGGTCTGATGGACGCCTTCGGCAGGATCTTTCTGCAGTTCACAGGCTGCCCGGATTGCGTCGATGGGCTCGGGAATTGTCACCGATTCCTGCGGGATGTTGATGGCGAACATGATGTCGTTGCCGCTCTCGACAATGCTGTCTTCCCAGAGACCGATTTCATACATATCCCCACGCGGGTTGCCGAGATCGCGCGCATAGCGGAAGAAGGAAGCGTTTCCAAGGAAGCCGTCTTTGATACTGACGACGCGAATCCGGTCGTGCTTCAGAAAAGTCTCCAGCGCCATTTCCTTGCTGATTTTTTTCTTTCCGGTCGCAAGGACGGTGATGATGTGTCCATGGGTTACCGGCGTGTGGACCAAAATGCCGGTTGCGTTGATATGCGGCATGATAGTCATCAGATCGACGGCCTGATGGCTGGGCGCTTTTTCCATCTGCAGCGCGTTGGTCAGCCCGCGGTGATAATCCCCGGGATCGGCCACCCGACGAATGATCGTGATAGCGACTTTTTCCAGACCATAGGCTTTATCCAGGCAATCGACGGCCCGGATTAGACCGGTCGTGTTGCAGGACGTCAGTTTCAGGAATTGTTTCCCGATTCCGGCCTCGTAATTCGCATAGCCATGAAAGAAGACGTCTGCGACGGAGTTTTTCTCGCCGCCCTGGAAGACAGCTTTTTTATTGTATTTCGCATAGATTTCTTTGTTTTTTGCACCAACGCCTGCACTGGTGGCATCCAGAATAATGTCGCATTTTTGCACCAGTTCTTCCAATGTGCCACTGACCGGGATTCCAAGCCGTTCAAATTCCGGCAGGTTATCGTTGATCGCGAGGTACAGCGCGTAGGGCATGCCCTTTTCCTTCAATGCCCGGACTGCCAGGGTTGGAGCAACATCGGCAACGCCGACCAGTTCCATGTCCTTTTGCAACGCGACCCCGTCAGCCAATCGCCATATCCACTTATGCCAACTTTTATCATTTTTTTCCCTCCTGATTTTATAATTGCAGCGCCGCTTTCTCTTTACAGGTGACGGCGTTAATTCTTATTGGTGCGCAACCCTTCACTGCAGGGTCGCTTTGATTTTCCCGTGAAGAGATCCCGTTTATTGCGCCTGTTTTGGCCCATCCCAGATGTCGGCATTTTTGTCATGCAGCCAGGTATGGGCGGGGTCGTCGATGCGGTCAACCCAGGGATTGTTCTCAAAGTGGCGGATCATCCAGACATAGAACATCGCGTATCCCGGTGCGCAAACCTGCGGGTGACACAGACCGCCCGGAATGACCGAGATGCTGTTGTCCATAATGAGGATGGGCTCGTCGCCGATAATGGATACGCCAAAGCCCTGCGGTTTATCGAATCGGTAGTAATAAACTTCCGGCTGGGGATGATGATGAGGCGGATAGCTGCTCCATCGCCCGGGCAGGTGGATGTCTTCTCCGATGACCATGTTAGAATAGGGAGCGTTTTTGTAGTTGAAGATGTCCCGCAGGATGCGTTTCGCGCATCCCTGCATGGTGTCCGTGCCTAAAAAGACGTCTTTGATATCTTTCGGCGTGTAGTAAACAGGCTCGAATTGGGCCGGATTGAGGGTCTTTTGGATCAGTACTTCAGCTGCGCTGCCGGCCGTGATGGTGACGGCTGTTCCGGCAGGCACATGCAGACAGGCTGGTTTCTCGTTGAAGAGACTGTACCGCTCAGCTTTTTCTTCCTGTCCGTTCCAGGCAAAGGTGATCTGTCCGTCCAATAATAAGAATGCAGTCTCATTGACGGCGTCATTGAAGTCAATATGTTCACCGGGGGCAAAAACCTGGACCCCGATGTCCATCAGCATCTCGCGGTGTAAACCGTTCTGGTCTGTCAGCAGGTTATAGCCTTGATTCAATTTTCTCGCTTCCATTTCATTATTCCTTATAACAAAAGACTTTTCTAATTCATTCTTCCATATTGTAGCTAAATGTAACAATCTAAATTTTCGGTTTATATAAAAAATGAAAATTCGGCGTAATAAGGACAAAATTTATTCTGATCTTTCCTGATCGTAATCGTTCCTGTATCCGGCAAAGATATCCGTAGTCCTAATAGCCCCGCAAATTAAATTTACTGTAGAATAATATTATATTGTTCTACTAAGACTGTCAATAAGGATTGTCATATTGTTTGTCATATGTTGATAAACTATTTGTAATGTTCTGGTGAAATGTAAAGGTGTGCATCGCTTCGAATTTCATAAACCAGAGGGCACTTTTTAAAAAGACATATTTATTTTTGAGTTGGATAAACACTTTATATCGCTATCCGGATTTAGTCTTACTGAGTTTTCTGATTGGTCGGTGACTGGTCATAGAGAAGAAGTATATTATTTTTTTTCATCGTATCAATAAATTCTGGCGCGGGCCGTTTGTCTGTAACAACTGCATAAAGATATGAAAAATCATAGAATGTGAAAAATGCGTTTTTTCCGAATTTACTTTGATCGGCCATCAGAATAATTTTCTGGTTTTTTGATGTCACGAGGCGCTTTATTTCGACCTCGAAGTAGGTGCTGTTTGTCAATCCATGTTCCAGGGAAACCGCTGTTGCTGCCATGAATACCATATCAAAACAACTTTTGGTTAATGTCTCAAGTGACGAAGAAGAAAAAAAAGATGAAGTCGCCGTACTAAATACACCGCCAAGCGCAACTACTTGCAGGCTGGGATATTTTGACGCTTCGTTCAAAATATTTAAACTGTGCGTTACAACTGTAATGTTTTTTTTCGATGCAATATGCTGAAGTATATGAGGGGTTGTTGATCCGGAGTCCAGAAAAATCGAGCAATTGTCTTGAACTAATGAAGAGGCTAATAGTCCTATTTTCTTTTTTGCCTCAATATTCTGGGATAAACGATCAACTGTTGAGATTACCGGAATATGTGCGACTGTAGATTGGACAGAAGTAACTCCGCCATATACCTTCAGAATATTCCCACGTTTTATTAATTCGGAAACATCTCTTCGGACTGTATTAATTGAAATACCAAATCTCTCAGTAATATCCTCAAGAGAAGCAGTACCGTTGGTTATAACAAAATTCTCTATCGCATTCAGTCTATCAAGTCTCATACTCCCTCGCTCTCGTAGACATGTGAATTATACTTCAGGTTTGATATTGGTTGAGAGTTTATAAAAAGTTGGTAAACTTTCCTGCAACATAAGGTAATTTTTTAGTCATTATACGTTCGCGGCATTGGCACCGGATTAATACAGACAAAACTAAGGGACCCTGAATCGAACAACAGGGAAACCTGTTCCGGTTTTGTCATTTCGGAAAAGAGAGCTAAGCTGCTCTATAAACCTGTATGGAATTGTCTCGCTTCCATTTTCTCTACTAAATCTGTTGCGATTTAGCGATAGTCTCCTCAATTTCATTCCAGGAAACACCCATTTTTGAATTTGGAGCTTCTGTTGGCATGGTATCGTTTTTAAACAAGTGGATATTCTGATATTGGTATACTCTTACGGAGGTGAGTATGTCTCGGATATGTTCCACCATGCTCCGCTGGGCGGCTTCACTGTTTCCTTCCTTGATTGCTTCAAGGATGGCCTCGTGTTGGGTAAGCGACCTATATAGACGAGATTCCACTTTGGTTATTGGCAGCGTGACACGAGCAAAAGGTACAAATACGTTTTCAAGCGTACTAAGGATCCGTCGATTCCGCGAGATTTTCGCAATCGTAATATGGAAGCGATAATCCCATTCTGTCAGTAATTTTGTCTGCGAAAAGGGTGTCCGGCGATGCTCGGCAGAAATCTGCTCAAGTTCTTTGATATCTGTTTCTGTACGGCGTTGCGCTGCATAATAGGCGGCGGCAGACTCAAGACATTCTCGCAGCTCTAGTAATTCCACTACATCCGTATAACTGATTTTTGAAACGATCGCTGCGCGATCAGGTGCCAGATCAACAAATCCCTCGTACGCCAGCCGATTGATGGCTTCCTTTACGGGGGTGCGACTTACATCTAACTGCACACTAAGCTCACGGATGGACAACACTGTTTCCGGAGGATAGGTATTATCGATGATCCTTTCCCGTATTGCGCGGTAAGCGTAGTCTGCTTTGCTCGCATCAGCAATCTGAAGTTGCTTTAACACCATATCGTTTTGTTCTCTCTTTCTTTAGATGGTATCCTGCCAAGCAAAAGGTGACTTATATTGCCATGAGCAAATCTATACTTTTTTTCTAATGAAATTGTACCTTATGCTGATCCTGAATAACAGGATACCATCTAAAGTTTCAATATTCCTGGCGAAAGCTTCAATACTCATCAATTGATGTGAGAAAGGTTTTCCCATTCACTGCCGCAGTTTCGCCATCCGGAATGGGGAAGCATTCCAATGAAAAACTGCCTTGATAACCAACTTCAGTCAGTGCTTTCAGAACAGGCGCAAAATCGAAATGCCCGCCACCGGGAGCGTGTCGATTACTGTCGGCAAAATGGATGTAGCCAAGCCTGTCTCCGGCCAGCCGAATGGCAGCGGCTGGGTTTGCTTCATCAATATTCATATGGAAAGTATCCAGATGAATGTAAGTATTGGGGATTTCAAAGCGGTCCAAGAAACTTACTAGCTCTGCACAGGTATTAAATGTATTGGTCTCATAACGATTGATTACTTCTATCAGGAGCTTCTGTTCTTTGCTGGCGGCATAATCCGCCAGCCGCCGGAACTGTGCAGCGAGGAGATCATCAAACCCATCAGTCTCTTCCGTCCGATTTCCTTTAACCCATCCAATGATGACTCCGTCTTTGGAATCGAGGTTTGCCGCGATATCGATATAAGAAAATAATTCTTCCATTGCGGCTTCACGGTTGGTTAAATCCGGTGAGGTAATACAACGATGACGTTTTGTGAAAGCGCGCCCTGTTGCGATCGCGGCAACGCTGAGCTGATGTTCGGCACAGGCCTTTGCAACGAGTTGTACGGGGAATGTTACAGGGTCAACGACATGGATTTCAATTGCCTCGAACCCCAACTCGGCAGTTTTTTCAATGGCCTGTAACAATCCATCTTGGAATAAAAGAGGAGCTCCGGGGCTAACCTCATTAATAGCGGTTGTTGCATATCTGTTGTGTACCATTACTCCTCCTTATTCGTGCGCTAAATTAATAGGTCAATGTGTAAATATGCCGTCCACCGGGTTCGTTGGGGCCTTTTATTACAGCTTCAATATCCTCGCGTTTGCGTTGAGTCATCTTATCGATCGGCGGTAATTGGCCGGCAGGGTAGGCGGTTAAAATATCATTGACCAGCTTTTCCAGATAATCCAACGTCTTTTCAATGCCAGGAACGGCTTTTGAAGCGTCAGCCTTGGAAGCATCCCCGATAACGCCTTCCGGTTGGCAAATACATTCCATCCCGCAGGAGCCAAGGGCGTTATACCATTTGATTGGGCCGGCACCGCGTTCGGCGGAGTTGTTGATGTGACCGGCAGGAATTAACGGTGCAGCGGAAGTTTTAACGGCATATTCCTGTTTGCAAAGCTCGGGGAACAGCGCTAATGACCAGGATTGTTCCACTTCGTCGGCGTGGATGAATGGTGTTTCATAAGGCCCGCCGTTTTCCTTCGTGTCCAATTCTTCTTTTGCGCAGTTCCAGAAGTGCGTATAGAGAATGATCGCGGGTACCTGGAATTTCTTTCCGAATTTATGGATTGCGAAAGGAATAACATAATCCTGGCCATGCCCGTTGACGATAATGATCTTTCTAAAGCCTGTATTCCAGAAACCGGCGAATACATAAACGAGATAATCTGCGAGAACCTCTTCCGGGATCATGATGGTACCCTTTTGTCCCAAATGGTGATATGGATGCGAGCCGTACCAGATGGGCTGTGCAACTGTGCATCCGGTAGCTTTTGCAACCTGTTCACAAAGGCGTGTGTCGAGGAAGGTATCCTCGCCATAAGGCGCGCTGGGACCGTGATTTTCAGATGAACCAACCGGGAGCAAAAGAATATCGTTTTTCTTAAGCCGTTCCGCAACCTCAAGGTTGGTCATATTTTGAAAATAAATACCATTTGCGGCTTCCATGTTGCCGCCGGACGCTGGAATTTGCCATTTACTCATGATGATATACATCCTTTCATTAATTGAGAGTCTGTTTCGTCGACAATGGTTCTGCTAAGATGTCTATATTTGAACCGGTCTACGTGATTAGTGGTATGTATATGGCATGTAAGTGGCATGCCATATACGAAGTATATAAAGCGGAATAGAAACTCTTAACCAAATACAACATCGTTTATTCCGCCGCAACAAGTTACATATATCTTTCGCTGATTATAACAAAGAAAAAGAGACGAAAATTGGGAAGGTAAATTGGTTTTGTCATTTTTCTGATCATTTAATGCAATTGTCAAATGTCATAAAAGACTGTGATTTCTGTATGTGGTTTTTTGCCAAAACATCATTAGACAAAGAAAATGAGATGCTATAGAATTTTTTCTATATATAAATTTGCGATTTATTTGATTTCGAGTGGCATGCCACTTGAATGCCATAAACTAATTTTCACGTCGTCAAAGTTTTAATTGGTATTTCTAATAAGGAAAATGGTCCATTATGCGAGAAAAAATGAAAGCTGTACAGATTCATGCACCTGGCCAGTATTCAGTCGATCTGGTTGATATTCCTGAACCGTTACGCAATGAGGTCTTAGTTGAAATCAAATCTGTGGCAATCTGTGGGTCTGATCCTGGTATTTTCGACGGTAAGGTCTTACAGAATGGATGGCCTCCATATTATCCTTTTATTGCGGGACATGAATTTGCGGGGCAGGTCGTCGCTTTGGGAGAGGGTGTCACGAAATTGAGTGTTGGCGATCGCGTTTCTGGTGAGGCTCATTGTGGTTGTGGCATTTGTGCATCATGTATGGGTGGTTTTTATAATCTTTGCTTAAATTATGGACGAGCCGGCAGCGGTCATCATCATTATGGCCATAACACGCCAGGCTGCTATGCTCAATTTCAGGTTTATGATCAAAAAGCTTTAACCATCATGCCGGATAACGTAAGCTATGATGAAGGAACACTGGTTGACACTGCTGGGACTGCATTTAACGCGCTCCGTCTTACCGGTGTAGTACCAGGAGGCGATACTGCGATTATCGGATCGGGCCCTATGGGCATGTTTGCTATGTTAATCGCCAAAGCGCTTGGGTCTCGGACAATCATGATCGGCAGCGGTCAACGTTTGGACATGGCGAAGGCATTAGGTGCGGACGAGACGATCAATTATCGCCAATCTGAGGATATTGTTTCTGCCGTAAAAAAATTAACGAAAGGCTATGGCGCTCATCAAGTTATTGAAGCGGGCGGTAACAGTTCGGCGTATTATCAGTCCGTGCAGATGGCGCGGAAGGGTGGGCAAGTTGCATTAATAAGCATTCCGCCCCAGGATGGTCAGGAGGCCGCTCTGAAAAGTCTGATCATGAATCAGATCACATTTCATGGCGTGCGGGCAAATCCAAATTGTTCTCAACCTGTGTTGCAGCTGATGTCCTCAGGTCAAATTGCGGCAAGGGCGTTAATCACACATATATTTCCGATGGATGATATTCATGAGGCATTCGAAACCTTTCGGATGCGTAAGGATGGTGCATTGAAAGTTCTGATCCATCCAAATGGGGATATATAAACGGTAAAAACAAAAAAAAGTACCAACCTGATTGTGTTTGACTTTAGCGTTAATAAAATTAAGGACAATCGGATTATTGACCGCTTTCAAGCCATTAAAGCGACATTGTTGAAAAAAGTATTCATTTAGAAGATAGTTAGGAGAAAGAGCTTATGCTTCAATATGTTTTGGAAGAACCCGGACGGATTGTCGAAAAAGAATTTGTTACTCCTGAACCGACGAACACTGAAGCTTTGATCCGAATAAATTATGTTGGTATTTGCGGTTCGGACATTCATTTGTATCATGGCACATACAATGGACCGCATAATTATCCCATGATCCTTGGTCATGAATGGTCTGGCGTTGTGGAAAAGGTCGGTACCGAAGTAACACAGTTTGAGCCAGGCGATCTGGTTACAGGAGACTGCTCATGTTTTTGCGGAACATGTGAATTATGTCAGTCAGATCGCAATCTTTGTGCCCATGTTCAGAAATTTGGGATCACGATTGATGGAGCTACTGCGGAATATATTGTGAGAGATGTGCGGTTCCTCTATAAAGCACCTGAAGGAATGGATCATGACCTTCTTTTTCTTTCTGAGCCTGTTGCCGTGGCAGCGCATCTTCTGCGGAAAATACGCAAAGCGTTGGATGGAGACATCCGGAAGAAGCGGATTCTGGTATTGGGCGGCGGTGTAATCGGTATGAGTGCGATGATGCTTTTGCGCAAGATGTATGGATGTGACCAGATCGACCTTTTCGATCTAATCGACTCCAGAACTGAAATTGCAAAGACGGTTGGAGCAACGATTCCATCTGCCGAAGCGCTGACGGCTCCTGCCGGCTCAGACTACGCTTCTCTCTATGCCGCAGGAGTATATGATATTGTGATCGAGACTACCGGCGTGGCATCGGTTTTTGCGAATGCACTTTATTTAGTGAAACCAGGAGGGGTTTTGGGTTCCGTAGGAATGATCCCAAAAGTCGAAATTGCTCAAAAACTTATCGTAACGAAAGCTTTGACGCTGGTTGGGTCCATTGGGGGAACGGGAGATTTCAGCGAAGCAATGGCGTTTCTTTGTGAGAATCCTGAAACTGCGCGCAAGCTCATCAGTCATTTTTTCCCAATGTCGCATGCTTCGGAAGCATTTTCTGTTGCTCAGAATCCAATGAATACAATGAAAGTCGTTTTGAAGCTTTAATCCGGAAATAACAATGATCGACGCTTTTTCTGCCATAGAGGTTCTAATGCTTAAAGTAAGGTTAACAGGTGAGGCCGATTCCATTTTGAGGATCAATAAATCCTGAATATTGAGTTCAAAAAATCTTGAATATTTTATAGTGTAATTGGCAAACAAATGGTATCCGCTTCCAAGTATTCTGAAGAAAGAGAGGGAAAGATATGACGGTTGATGAATCGAATGTAATTCTTAAAATGACAGGAATAACAAAGCGTTTCCCTGGCACGCTGGCTTTGGACAAAGTTCAACTCACTTGTGAGAGAGGCAAAGTGCATGTGCTTTTAGGGGAAAATGGCGCCGGCAAGTCTACACTGATGAAAATTATCTCGGGTGAATATCAGCGAGATGAAGGGACTGTTTGGTTTAACGGGAGAGAAGTCAATTTTACGAATGTGCGTCAGGCCATGGCAGCTGGCATCAGTATGATTCACCAGGAGCTGAGCCTTTTGCCTGAAAGAACAATTGCGCAAAACATCTATCTTGGGCATGAACCGGAGAAAGAAGGATTCAAAGGGATCGTCGACCAAAAGAAAATGGTTACAGATAGTAAGGCACTGATGGATAGCCTTGGCTTAGATATGGATCCCCAAACATCGGTCAAAAAACTCAGCATTGCCCAACAGCAGATGGTAGAAGTTGTGAAGGCGCTTTCGCAGGAGGTACGGCTTGTTATTATGGATGAACCGACATCCTCATTGACCAGTCGCGAGATCAACAAATTGTTTGAAATTGTCGAGCGGTTAAAACAAAATGGTACGGCGATTATCTACATTTCTCACCGTATGGATGAGATCAAGCGTATCGGGGATTCCATTACGGTTATGCGCGACGGACAGTATATCGATACGGTAAGTGCTGCGGAAGCGGATCTTGACACACTGATTACGATGATGGTTGGTCGAAAGATCCAGAAAATGTATGAACGAAACTACCGTGAACCGGGCAAGGTGATCTTTGAAACAGATAACCTGTGTGGTTTGAGATTCCGTGATGTAAATATCAAGGTAAGGGAAGGCGAGATCGTTTCTTTATCCGGATTGATTGGTGCCGGACGGACAGAATTTGCCAAAGCTGTTTTTGGTATTGATCCGATTGATGCGGGATGCTTCAAACTGTATGGGCGGCAAATCAATCGTATCGATCCGACGAATGCTATTAAATACAGCATGTGTTTATTGCCGGAGGACCGGAAAAAAGAAGGTCTGGTGCTTCAAACTCCCATTAAAGAGAATTTAACCGCTGCCTGTCTAAAGAAAACTTTTAAAATGGGAATTTTGCGTAATAAACCTGAAAATGAAATCGGAGAAAAATATGTACGGGAGCTCCGAGTCGCAACACCAAACGCCGATAAAATCGTTGGCGAACTCTCTGGCGGAAACCAACAGAAAGTTGTCATCGGGAAGTGGTTAGAGACAGGATGTAAATTCCTGATTTTTGACGAACCTACGCGCGGAATTGATGTTGGAGCGAAGTGCGAAATTTACATATTGTTGGATTCTCTGGTTCATCAAGGATATGGCATCTTGCTGATTACCTCTGAACTTAATGAGGTAATTGGTATCAGTGATCGCGTATATGTGATGAAAGACGGGGAGATCACCGGAGAGCTGACCAGGGACGAATTATCACAAGACCGTATCATGCGTTACGCTGTTGGTGAAGGGGAGGTAGTGTAAATGGTTGAAAAAAGCATCAACAAGAATGTGCCGGAGATTCTATGCAGCATAAACCGATTCATTAATAAGGTGAATATTCCTGGTATTGCGATTGGTGACGCATTATTAATTGTATTCTTTAGCATTATGTCGGATCGGTTTTTGTCCAGCTACAATCTTCTGTCGATTCTCCGAAACAGTTGTACGCTCATGATTGCGGCCGTGGGATTGACTTGGGTGATTCTGATGTCTCAGAACAATGTATCTGTTGGTGCGGTTGTCTCCATGGCTGCAGTGATGGTTCCAATTCTGAACAATAAAGGGTTGCCAATGGGCATCGTATTGGTAATGCCAATGCTAATGGGGCTTTTGGTGGGGTTTATTAACGGCTTCTTGATCGCCAAAATGAAATTTGATTATTGGGTTGTAACCTTTGGGACGATGAGCTTGATGACAGGGCTTGCACTTGTTGTGGCAAACGGTGAAACAATATCAACCACAAGCAAGTTTCTCAATTTTATTGGGAATGGCAAATTTGCTGGAATTTATATCATTATTTGGCTGACTGCAATTCTTGTGTCCATTATGTTGTTGATACAAAGAAAGACCAAATTTGGCTATAACATTTATTCGATAGGCGGTTCAGAGAATGTCGCGGCGATATCCGGTATTAATGTTGTCGATACGCGGATAAAAGTTCATATGATTAGTGGTTTGCTGGCAGCTATCGCCGGCATGGCAACGGCCTGTATGAATGTCGCAGGAAGTCCAACCGTAGGGAATGATTATTCTTTCAATGCGATGGCTGCTGTTGTTTTAGGTGGAACTGCGTTTGCAGGAGGTAAAGGCGGAATTATTGGAACCGTATTTGGAACATTGATGCTTCGTATTTTGGCAAGCGGACTTAGCATGATGGATATTGATTCAACTTGGCAAAAAGCGATCATTGGTTTGGTCATTGTGACATTGATTGTAGCTGATGTATTAAATGACCAAAGGAAGGCAGTTAAAGGATCAAGGAGGATTTATCGCGATGTCATTTAAAAAACAAAACTCAGCAAGTTTGATATCTCATATTTTGATTCTTTTGGCTGTGATTGCGGTTATGGCATTTCTTCGGCCGGAATCCTTTTGGACGGTAAATAATCTTTCGACGGTTATTCTTCAGCAAGCGCCCTATACGATTCTCATGGCTTTTGGCATGAGCCTGGCTATTCTTGCGAAAGGCATTGATATATCGATGGCGTCTGTTATGGTTTTGTCCTGTTATCTCAGTGCGCCTTTTTTCAAAGAAGGAAATTGGCTGCTTGGCGTTCTGATTGCTTTTGGAGTTGGCATAGGGTTTGGTATATGCAACGGCCTCCTCATCAGCAAAATTCGGATTGAACCTTTTATCGCTACCTTCAGCGTGGACTTTGTTGCTTTGGGCATTGCATATGTTGTTTGCAATGGTAAGTATATTTATGGATTCTCCAATTCTTTTCGTTGGATAACAAACGGAGAACTGATTCCTGGAATACCCAATGTTGCTTTGATTACAATTGTGGTTTTTCTTCTTTTGTTGTTCTTAACCAGATATACCATCTATGGAAGGGAATTGTACTCTGTGGGGTATAACGCAGTTGCTGCACAACATTCAGGTATAAGGGTGGATCGTATGATTATCTCTGTTTACGCTATCAATGGTTCTCTGGCTGCTTTGACCGGTATCCTTTTTCTTGGACGTTTAAACGCAGCGGATCCCAGTATCAGAGGTACATTGACCATGGATTCTATTGCATCCGCATTAGTTGGAGGAATTGCATTTGGTGGTGGTAAAGGTTCAGTAGTTAATACTGTGATCGGTGCGCTCATCATTATGTTTATTCGTAACGGAATGAATATTTTAGGTATTTCCACCAACTGGCAACAATCCGTGGTTGGGTTAATTATCTTGCTCTCGACATTTTACAACCTCGGAATTGAGAATGTTATCAAAAAAATTATCGCTTTAAGATCTATGGATCAGAAACAACCTGTTCAATAAAACGGGAAACCGTTTTACAAAAAAAAGTAGTTAAAAGGAGAAGACGTAATGAAGAGAAGAATTTTTATGCTTTTGTTGTTAGTTTTGTTAGTCGGTGTTTTACCTGCGTGGAATAAAATGGAAAAAGCTGCCGGCGAGCAAGAGATCGTTGTGATCATTAAAAATAACACAGTTCCCTTCTGGATCAGCGTTGCGGATGGAGCAAGAGCAGCCGGTGAAGAATTCGGATATAAAGTAACGATCAAAACACCTGTTGAAACCGCCGAAGGTTCAGGAAATGAACAACAGGCTCAATTGGTTGACGAGGCAATTGCCAAAGGCGTGGATTCTGTCGTGATGACTCCTGTTGACTCTAAAGCCATTATCCCTGTGGTTGCCAGACTAAAGGAAGCAAATATTCCGATTATTAATCTGAACACACGGATTGCGGATGACACCTTATATGAGACATTTGTAGGTCTTGAGAATATTAACCAGGGATATGACACTGCAAAAGCCTTGTTTGATGGAATGGGCGGAAAAGGAAAAATCTTTATTATTGAAGGTTCCACCGGCGCGCAAACTTCCATTGACCGTGTAAAAGGCGTTGAAAAGGCACTTACTGAATATCCTGAGATTGAAGTGATTGCGCAGCAATCGGCGAACTATAATCGCGCAGAAGCTTTGAATGTGGTTCAAAACTTACTGCAGGCACACCCTGATGTTGATGCAATTTTCTGCTGTAATGATGAAATGGCATTAGGCGCTGCTGAGGCTGTTGACGCTGCAGGCAAGACCGGCCAGATTAAAATTTCTGGTCAGGATGCCAATGATGATGCTTGTGAAGCTATCCGTGAAGGTAAAATATTTGTTACCTCCTATGGTAATCCTTACATGCAAGGATATACTGCTGTTCAGGCAGCGGTAGATGTACTGGAAGGGAAAGAAGTTGAGCTGTTCTATGAGGTTAAAACAAAGGTCGTAAATATCGACAACGTTGATACTTTCAAAGATTAATAACAATAATTATCTATGAGGAGGTGCTAATACCTCCTCATAGATAAAGGTCATCCGGACGATTTTTTAAGAAATATTTTTTATTTTTGACGATCAATGATGCACGCCGAATCAAATAATTTGTGAGGAGAATTCGAAATGAAGGAAAGGTATCTGAGCACGGAATATACCAATATTTTCTTTGAAGACAGCAAGGTTGGCAGACTAAAAAAGAGACTTTGGGATGCTTCAGAGGCGGAGATTCAGGCAATCTTGGACGATTATGGCGTTCCCAGTGAAAGTGAACTTGGCAAGCCTGGTTGCTATATCCAAAATTCTCCGCGAAAAATGGTAATCGAAAAACGCAGGAAGAATGATATTGTTCTTGTTCCAATCGGCTGTACAGAAAACCATGGTATCCATAATAATTCGGGCTTAGATACCTTTATGTGCACTTCAATTTGTGAGGCGGTTCGTCGTAAAACTGCTAAGGCGGGACATGAGGTTGCATTGGCATTTCCGCCCATAAACTACGGTGGCCATCCTTATCATCACCTTGGAATGCCAGGTACAGTTATGACATCAGAGACCAGTATTGTAAATACCCTGATTGATGTGCTTGCCGGCTTATGGGATGATGGATTCAGAAAGATAATTTTGGTTAATAATCATGGCATGGATTGGATGATGGAGTCTGCCATTCAAGAATTTTTTAAACGCTATCAACTACCTGCCTTTGCTACAGTCGTTGAATGGCATAGAGCAGTGCGTGAATTCTTTTATCCTTTAGGTGACGAACGCCCCGATTTTATGACCACGCCTTTTATTCATGCCGACGAAGCGGAAACCTCAGTCGCCTTGCTGATGTTTCCAGGAATGGTGGATATGAGCTGCGTGGTCGATGCCGAGCCCAAATCCATGGGGATGCTTGACGGCGGTTTTTATGATGGCTCAGTGGACTCATTCCATCGACCCAACAAGTGGTCTGAGGCTGAAGGACATCGTGTTATCGAGCGTTTCGGTACACCGGAAGGTGTTGTGGGATCCCCTTCAAGGGCAGACCCGCGCCGTGCTAAGAGGGCTATTACAGCAATCTGCGAATATCTTAATATGATGGTTGAAGACATTTTTGAAGCCTATCCTGCAGGGAAAGTGCCGGATCCCAAACTTTTCTCACTTCGCCCATTCGAAGAAATTGAGCCTTGCCTTCGGGAGCCCCTCAGCGAAGGTTGGAAAAGTATTCATGAATTGCCACGTCGGGGCATATTCATTGATTGACCAAGCTATTGTAAATTATCTAACTAAGAAAGCCGCAGGTAACCTTGCGGCTTTCTTAGTTAGATTAGGGAATTTCGTAATTACAGCCCAGATACTTCCCGAAGGTATTTCCGTGCTTTGACCGCATACTCAAACGGATTCGCTTTGGCAGGATCCTGTTCCGCTTCGACGACAACCCAACCTTCGTAATTTGCTTCCTCCAGAATGTCAAAAATCGGCTTGAAATCAACATCTCCATCCCCAGGTACGGTGAAAACACCAGCCCGGACGGCGTCTAAAAAGCTCATCTTCTGCGCTTTTGCTTTTTCATAGACGGCAGTCCGCATATCCTTCAGGTGCACATGCCGGGTACGGTGAACATATTTCTGCAGCACCGGCACCGGATCGATCCCGGCAAAACTGAGGTGTCCCGAATCAAACAACAGGAACACCAATTCCGGATCCGTCATCTCCATGATGCGATCAATTTCTTCACTGGTCTGAACACCGGTCCCCATGTGATGATGGATGGTGAAAAACATACCCATTTCGCGGGCCAGTTTTCCCATCTCGTTGAATCCTTTGGCGAGCGTCTCCCATTCTGCTTCCGAGTAGACCGGTTTGTTTTCCAGAATGGGTACGTCAACTTTCCCCTGAATCGAGTTTCCCTGTTCGGAGGCTCCGATCACTTTAGCTCCCAGAAAATGCAGTTTGTCGCGATGGTGTATATACGCGTCAATCGTATCCTGATACGGCTGGGAAGTCAGCAAGGTCGAGAACCAGGCGTTGCAGACCTGCAGTCCGCGCACATCCAACTTATGTTTCAATTTGGCCGGGTCCTGCGGAAATTTATTCCCGATTTCACAGCCGGTAAATCCCGCCAGCGCCATTTCACTGACACATTGCTCAAAAGTGTTTTCTGCTCCCAGGTCGGGCATATCGTCATTCGTCCAGCCAATCGGCGCGATGGCGAGTTTCACAGTTTTCGGATTCAGCATTCGTTTTCTCCTTTTTCTAAGTGCCGGTTTCTAATAGTCCCGGGCTTCGGCAATATGTTTCTGCATATCAGCATGGGCTTTTCGGACGGCTTCGTCCTTGGCCACTTCAGCCACGCCGACGCGCCACCAGCTTTCATATCCGGGCGTCATGCTGCCGGGAATTACTTTGATATCAAACACACAGCTAACTTTTTGCTTTACCGCATCGGCCAGCGCAGCTTTCAGTTCATCTGAAGTGCGGATCGTATAACCTTTTGCTCCGTACCCTTCCGCGATTTTGGCGAAATCGATCGGAATCTCTTTCCCGTTTAACAAACCGGTTTCGGGGTTTCTGGCTTTGAAAACGGTGCCGAAGGTTTGCGTTCCCTGACTGTTTTGCAGGCTTTCGATGCAGCCCCAACCGGAATTGTCGAACACCATCAGGTTGATTTTCAAACCTTCCTGGATTGCGGTGTAGAGTTCGCTGTGCAGCATTAAAAAGCTGCCGTCGCCCAAAAAGGTGTAAACTTCTGCGTCAGGTACGGCCATTTTTACACCGACGGCGGCGCAAATCTCATACCCCATGCAGGAAAATCCATACTCCATGTGATAGGTTCCGCGCTGTCCGGGGCGGAAAAGGCGCTGCATGTCTCCA
>CALCQT010000499.1 GCA_937894825.1 uncultured Anaerolineaceae bacterium | reverse complement strand
CCATTGCGAAACCGCGCAAGTCGTCTCGCTTTTTGATAAGCTCTCAATATTCCAGAGAAAGCTGCGCGTTCCAATCGCGTTCTCCAGTCCGCAAATCTGTAGATTTGAGACCCCCATTGAATAATCAAAATAGAGCGGAATAACCGGCAGCTCCTCAGCATAGATTTTCTGAACTTCGGAAACCGCGGTCTGGCTTTCGGGCGAATTCTCAGAATAGAAAAGCAGGTCCTTGCTCGCATCCCGACAGGCAGCGTCATAGGCATCGGACTGGTAAGCGCCCAGGTTCACACCAATCCAATTGTTCTCCGCGGTCGGTCCCGGAAAATAATGTACACGGGAATTGATTTGTTCCGGACCATGAAAAGAGCGCTGCCTCGAACGTGCGGCCGAACAGCGGGCCTTCCGGACCCTGCGCATAAAACACATCCAGCGGTTCAAACGAAAGATTGACCTCGATACCGCAATCCTGCAGCGCCGCTGCAATGAATTGCCCTGTTTTTTGGCGCGTATCCGTGGAAGAAGTCAGTAAATGGATCGAAAAAGCCGTCCCATCCGGGACACCCGCGACACCTTGGGCTACCCGAGCGGTGGCTGGGTCGGCATCGGCATCTTTCCAACCGGCGGCATCCAGCAGCGCCTGAGCGGCTTCCGGATCATACGGCAGCGCCGGCACATTCGAATTGCCAAAAAGATGCCCGGAAGGATAAAACCCCGACGGAATTTCCGCCTGTCCATAAAATATCTCGCGGATCAACTGTTCCCGGTTGATGCACTGCCCGATTGCCTTACGAACATTTGAATCGGAGAAATAATTAACCGCGGCAACGTCCTGCGGCTGCAAATTCAACGTCAGCTGTTCCCAGGAGGGTACCGGCTGAATATAAGCGGCGATTTTTTCATCGCGGACATCTTCCAAAACCGGCTCCAAATCAACGCGCATGTCGACTGTCGTGTCAATCACATCACAATCGCCATTTTTCAATGCCGAAAGGTTATTATCGCCGCTCACATAGAATTTATAGACGATCCGGTCAAAATAAGGGATATTTTCCCCAGCGCCGCGCCAATAAAAATCGTTTCTTTTCATCTCGATCCGCTCACCCGGAACCCAGTGGTCCACCTGGTAAGCTCCCCACCCCAGCGGAGCGCGGTTGGTCGTTTCATCCGTCAAAATCTCGGCAGTTTCCATCGGTCCCAACAAATGTTCCGGCAGCGGATGCCAGAACATTTCGGAGCTTTTCTGCGGGATAAAACCGGGAATGCCGGTCCACTGAACCTGGGAATCATCCACAGCGGTATAAGCCGCGGTGAGCTGCTGATTTTGCTTGGAGGTTTTGACCGCCGCATCCGCGTCAAGCCGCCAGGAAAAAACAGAATCCTGACTTCGCAGCGGCTCCCCATCCGACCAGCGGATCCCGGATTTAAGCACAAAGGTAATTCTGATTTGAACCATCTCAAGCGGGCTGACGCCATCCCATGTTATAACGCAATTTTTCGTTCCACAACGTGTTTCGGAATCCGCGGGGATGACTTCGACGCCAGGTTTCAAAGTGGTAATTTCTCCATCCGCATTCACCACGGCATCGTTTTCGCTGACCGCGACAATTTCGTGTTCGATCCGGATATCCTCAAAGATGACCGGCACAGAAGAACCATTCAATGAGTCAAACGGCCCGTCATAAATGCTTTCGAGCACCGACCACATGGAACGCGAGGACGATTTGTAAATAAACAGACTTTCCGGTTCCCGTCCCAGGCAAACATTCAGGACTTTTTCATTGGCGGACGCGACAGGAGAAGGATCGGTTTGCACAGCTTCCGGCGTCCCCGACAAGGCTTCCGCGGTCTGAACAGCCATTTCGGTCAGGATGGTTTCAATATTGGCAACGCGGTCTGGTTGTCCGGTATTCTCCGCTGCGAATGGGATGTTACAGGCCGATACCAACAGGAAGATCGCCAGTGTCAACAGGATTTTTTTATTTTTGCTTCGCTGCATAAAACTCCTTTAATTACTGGTCTGATTATACTTTGATAACCGGTGCATCAATTCAGGTGTCGCAATTTTGATCAGAGCATCAAATCAGAGCGTCAAATAAATAACGGGCGCCTGCCGATTGGCAGACGCCCGTTGTTCACGTTGAATCAGGTCAGGATTTGCCGCGCATCTGTGGATCCAGCGCATCCCGCAAGCCATCGCCTAAAAAGTTGAAGGCGAACATAGTCAAAGCCAGCATCAGGGCTGGAAAGACTGTCTGATTCGGATAGGTGCGGACAACTTTCGAGCCATCGGAAATCATGGAACCCCAGGATGGCGTCGGCGGATTCACGCCCAGACCGATAAAAGAAAGGAAAGCTTCGGTATTGATGTAACCCGGAATTGCCAACGTTTCATTGACAACCAGCGGTCCGATAATATTCGGCAGAATATGGCGGAACATGATCCGCAAATCCGAACTGCCAACAGAACGGGCCGCCTCAACAAATTCCTTTTCTTTGATCGAAAGCACCTGGCCGCGGGTTAACCGGGCCATGGTCTGCCAGGCGGTCATCCCAATGCCGATAAAGATAAAAAGCATACCGCCCAGACTGGTGTCCAGCGCGGACAGCATCGCCCCAAAAGAACCGGGGACGGGTTTGGACAACGAGGAGCGGAAAAAGGTCATCAAGAGGATTGTGAACAAAAGACTGGGAAATGCATAGAGAATATCCACCAGCCGCATCATGATATTATCCGTCCTGCCGCCGAAAAAACCGGCAATACTCCCGTAAATCACACCGATAATCAGACTGATCAATGGGCCGATAATCGCGATGATCAGCGAGACGCGCGAACCATAAATGATGCGGCTCAGCAAATCCCGCCCAACATAGTCGGCCCCCAGAATATACTTGTTCGGATTGTCAGCCGGCGCTTTGGCATAGGGTTCCATCATGGGGAAAATTTTCGTCAGCCAGGGGGGCGTCGCATTCTGCTCCGCCAGCGTCTGGCGGGCATAATCAAACGGGGCGATTTTATCGGCAAAAATCATCATAAGATATAAAAGAATAATAATTACACCACCGATAACCGCCGCGCGATTTTTCATAAGCCGGCGAAAAGCATCTTTTGTCAGAGATTCCGACTTTTTCGCAATCGGATTCCTGCCATTATTCGAATTTGTTACTGCACTGCTTAGATCAACTGCCATAATTCCTCCAGATTTATTCCGTAACGCTGAGATTAGTCATACCGAATACGCGGGTCAAGCAGACCATAGATCAGATCGACAATCAGGTTACAGAAAACCAGGAACATTGCATAGATCAGTACGGTCCCCATAATAACCGGATAATCCCGATTTGTAATACTGTTCACAAAATAACGGCCCATGCCCGGGATACCAAAAATTGTCTCCGTCACGAAAGTACCGGTTAATAACGCCGCAAACATGGGTCCGAGAATTGTCACAACCGGAATCAAAGAATTTTTCAAAGCATGCTTAATAACAACAGCGCGTTCCCGCAGCCCTTTGGCCCGGGCAGTCCGAATATAATCTTCGCGGATCGTCTGAAGAACGCTGGCGCGGGTCAGCCGCGCGATGGATGCGGAGGAAGACAAGCCCAGCGCGAACATGGGCATGATGGCATATTTCCAATAATCCCAGCCTAATCCTGTCGGAAGAAAACCCAAATTAAACGGCGGTTTCGATCCCCAACCGGTGACCGGCAGAAGTTTTGTGGAAACCCCAAAAATCCAGATCAGGATCGGTCCCAGCACAATGACAGGCACGGACACACCAAAAATCGCCAATGTCATGGACAAATAGTCCACCCAGGTATTTTGTTTCAGCGCCCCCAGGATTCCCAAAGGCATACCAATCAGGATGGCGATACAAAACGCCAAAAACCCCAGTTGAATCGAAATTGGAAGCTGATCCCGCAGCATATCGTTCACCGTCCGTGACCGGGAGGAGTAGGACGGGCCAAAATTGACCCAATTGACATAAATACCGCCAATTTTGAACTTAAATAACGCGTCATCATCAATGGTATTCGGAAATTTTGTTTTACTAAAGCGAGGAATTGTCAGGTCTTTCAAATAATTCAGATATTGGACCGGCAGCGGCTGGTCCAAATGATAGCGCTTTTCAAGATTAGCAATAATTTCCTTGGGAAGCGGCTTCTCTTTATCAAAAGGACCACCCGGAACGGCGTGCATGAGCCCGAATGTGATAATTGAGACCACAATGATGACGAGCAGCATGTACAGCAGCCGTCTAGCGATATATCTCCCCATACTTAATTCCTCCGAATCGTATGTTACGCCATCCTTTCGAAGCTGAAACGGATGCGCAAAGTCTGTTATCCCAGCATCCGTTCCCGCTCACAAAATATCACGAACGCTTCGAACGATGGATAATGCTATCCTGATCCAAACAGGGTACCCTTTCCGAAAGATTTAAAGCAATTTCGGAAAAGCTGACCATCTTTCAAATTAAATCCTCAATTTATTGCTCCGGCTTTCATATTCGTAAATATTTCACTGCGAACTGATTCGTAATAATACATTCAGGAATAAAAAAATCCGGGAGAAGGTTTGAAAGCGCTGGAGTTCCATCGGTTTCGCCGGAAGCAGGCAAACCCATGACTGTTTTCCCACATTTTTATAAGTCCGCTTCATTCGGTTCGGGGAGGGGTTGTGAAGTGCACAACCCCTCCGCCATTATTTATTCACAAAGTGAACTTTATAGGGGCTTAATTCGCAGCCCGTTCTTCGCCTTCAGGGAGGATATCCCATTTATTGAAGGTTTCCTTACCGCCCATCACAGAGAAGGTCCGTTCGATGTTGATCTTGGACAACTCAACGCTGGTGTACCAGTAGATCGGGATCATAACCGGGTCTTCGACGATTGCGATATTCTCAGCTTCGGCATAGAGTTCGGTCCGTTTCGCGGTATCCGGTTCAACCAGCGCTTCATTGACCAAATCTTCAAATTCCTGGTTGTACCACATGAAACCGCCTTCCGGTGTCGAACCCGGTTTTCCGTCCACGGTCGGGTTGCTGGAACCGCCGGATGAAAGTTGGTCATCCAGGAAGTTTGCGGCATCCGGATAGTCCTGGCACCAGCCCAGCCGCCAGACCTGCGGTGTAGCTTCGCTGCGGATGGTCTTCAGGTAGACAGCCCATTCCTGGTTCTGGACAAGCGCATTAATCCCCAGTGTGTCTTTCCACATCTGCTGGATTGCAACGGCGATCTTTTCGTGGCTTTCATTGGTGTTGAACATCAGTTCAACTGTGATTTCGGCAGGATCTTCGATGCCCTTCTCGTCCATATAATCCTGCAGTTCAGCTTTGGCCTTTTCAGGATCATATTTAATACCCAGATCCGGGTATTCTTCCACTGTCGGAGAAGCCAGCAGACCGGGGCGGGAGAACCACTGAGCCGGTTCCTGTCCACCTTTGGTCACGTTGTCGATGACAGACTGGCGGTCAACCGCATAGGACAAAGCGCGGCGCACGCGGACGTCGTCAACAAATTCAGCCGTGGTATTGAAACCATAGAAATAGGTACAGAAACTCGGACCGATGGACAATTCTTTGCTCAGCACCGGGTCGGCTTTGATGCGGTCCAGTTCAGCAACCGGCGCCTGGATCAAGCCCATCAGGTTGCCGGCTTCATATTCAGCCAAAGCAGCCGACTGGCTGAGGATCTGCAGATCGATTTCATCGATTTTTGAAGCAGGAATGGCGGCGATATCGGTCGGCCAGAAAGGATTCTTCACCATGACCAGGTGATCGTCATGGACCCATTCCTTAACAGCGTAAGGGCCGTAGGTCTGGACATTTTCGGCTTCAACCCAGCGGTCGGCCATGGCCTCAGTACATTCATCGCCTTCGATGACCCAGGGCGGAACAGCATAGGTGACCCACAAACCGGGGATCATGGTGTTGGTGGCCAGATCGCGGAGATAAGTGATTTCCAGTGTCGCGTCGTCAGTTGCTTTGACAGCCACATCGTCACGTTCGCCCTCGCCGGCAAAGTAATCAGCGGCGCCAACAACATAACCGGTAATCATGAAGGCATAGTCGGAAGCAACGAGCGGATCAGCAGTCCGTTTGATCGCGTACTCAAAATCGTACGCAGTCACATAGCGAACTTCATCGTCACAACCCAGCACTTCTTCCACAGCGCCGGTCTCCGCATTGTAGCGAACCCAGGGAATGTCCGTGCGCAGGGTATAGGTATAGGTGATCGTTCCGTCTTCGGCGACTTCGCCTTTGACCGTATCAATCGCCACACCATTTTCGAATTCAGCGGTTTCTTCATTCTGATTATAGATACCGGCATAAATCGACTGGCCAACCTGGTTGGAACTGGTATCGGTTGAGATAGTAGGATCAATCGTCGGAATATCTGTTTCGGCAATATTCCAGGTCAGGATCTTATAAGGAGCCGGTTCTTCGGCTACTGCAGCTACCGGTTCTTCAGCGGCTGCTTCTTCAGTCACTGCAGCCACAGGTTCTTCAGCAACTTCTTCTTCGACAACTGCAGCCACCGGTTCTTCAGCAGCGGCTTCTTCGACAACTTCAGCCACAGGCGCTTCAACAGCAGCTTCTTCTGTGGGTTCTTCCGTTGCCGGTTCCTCAACGGTGGGTGCCACCGTGGGTTCTTCAACGACCGGAGCCTCGGTCGGCGGGACCGGGGTAGGAGTCGCCTTCGGTGAACAGGAAGCCAAAACCACACTCAGAATCAGCATCACGCTCAACAAAACAAACAGTTTCTTAGATCGCATTTCTTCCCTCCTTTAAGGAACAAAACTGCTCTAAATTTGCGTCACTGCCGGTATCCGCATAGCCTGCGTTACTTCCGGCAGAAATTACCTCATTCAATAGCGAAATTATTTCTTTTCCAAACTAAAGTGACATGCTACGAAATGTTCTTCACCAATTTGACGAAATTCCGGTTTTTCCACCGCGCAGATTTCCTGTGCATACCGGCAACGGGTTCGGAAACGGCATCCGGATGGCGGGTTGGCCGGTGAAGGCACATCGCCCTCCAAAATAATCCGCTGCCGTTTTTCTTCAACAAACGGGTCCGGGAATGGAACCGCTGAAAGCAAAGCTTGTGTATAGGGATGCGCCGGATTCGCGTAAAG
>CALCQT010000498.1 GCA_937894825.1 uncultured Anaerolineaceae bacterium | reverse complement strand
CACAAACCCGCTTACCCTTTGACAGTGCATCCAGAATGATCGGCTTCGTATTGATTTCCTCTTTTGTTCCGACAAAGCAAAACACTGTTTTTGCTTTTTGGTACTGAGGAAGGGCAAGCAGATTTTGCAGTATTTGCTGGTCCGAGCGCAGAATCGTCTCTTCATTAAGCAGGGCTCTTTTCTCTGCGATGATCTTTCGTAAGTTTTTCTTGGCAGCATCCATGGTTTTGATCCTTTCCGCTGGCTTTTGACACTCTCATCAATAGTGATCAGGGTGTCAGAAGACCAGTTTATGACGACCTGTGTAGGGACAGTGCATCGCGCTGTCCGATCCGCCGTAGGCGGATGATTTTGCACGACATCGTTCAGAATAGCGAATTCAAAATTTGCAAAGCCTCATGTCAACCGCGTTCCGCGAACATCAGTATCCTGTGTAAAATTGAAATTCACCATTCTGACTATTGCCGTGCATAATGTCAGCCTACGGCCGACCGGACAGAGCATCGCGAAGCACCCTGACGGGGATGCTCTGTCCCTACAAGGTCCATCGTTTAATAAACAAATATTGACTTTTGACATCCATAATAATAGTATACTCTGTCAACTTGGGAACTACGGCCTTGCGGCTATGCCCTTGAAGCGTAAATCAATGGTATAAATACAACAAGATGACACAGAAAGACACCGCTCTCACACTTGATCCGGAATTTGAACAGCGCAAACAGAAAGCCGCCATCGTCTACGACCGTCTCTTCGAGAATTTTGGCCTGCCGGATTGGCCGACCCAACCCGCGCTGGATGAACTGATCAACACGATCCTTTCCCAAAACACCAACGACCGCAACCGTGACCTGGCGTTTGAAAATCTGCGCTGCCGTTTCCCTACCTGGGAAGAAGTGCGGGACGCGCCTACTGAGGATGTGATCGACTGCATCCGTCCGGCAGGGCTCGGCAATCAGAAAGGGCCGCGCATCCAGACCGTTCTGCGGCGGGTGACGGAAGAAACCGGCGGGTTGGATCTGGCGTTCCTGAAAAACTGGGAACCGCAGCGGGTCCGTGACTGGTTAACCGGCTTCAACGGCGTCGGTCTGAAAACAGCCTCTATCGTGATGGTCTTTTCGCTCGGGCTGCCCGCCTTTCCGGTCGACACGCACATTTACCGTGTCTCCGGCCGGCTTGGGCTGCGGCCACAGAAAATGACCGCCGACCAGGCGCATGACTATCTGGGCGCGCTCTTTCCACCGGAAACCTATCGTACCGGGCATATCAACCTGATTCTGCTGGGGCGGCGCATCTGTTTCGCCCGCAACCCGAATTGCCCGGCGTGTTTTCTGCGGGATGTGTGCGACTATTACCGGGCGATTCAGCCGGCGAATGAAAACAGCTGATCACGGATTTGAAGAAAGAAGACCGTTATGACCATCCCCATTATTTTTGTGATTGCCGGAACGCTGCTGGTCGTCGCGCTGAATAACCTGCGCCCGCTGACGCTTTCGCGAACGACAATTCATGGGCGTCTGGAGACGGGATTGACGTTCCTGATTTGCGCCGTTTTTGTCGTCGCGGTTTTCTTCTTTATCTATTTCCTGATTTTTGGCATGATCTCCTGGTTCCCGGCGGACAGCATCGGGTTGGCCTGGCTGCTGCTGACGATTTTGCTGCTGCTCAGTGGGATTGCCGGCGTTCTGCTGCTGAAAGACAAACGACGCGGCAACCTTTCCATGGTCTGCCTTTTGCTCGGCTATCTCTCACTTTTCCTTTATGTGATCGGCCATACGATTGAACCACTGTAAATAGCATACTGCCAACGTACTGAAATTCCCATTTTGCATGTAGTTAGTGAAATCTAACACCCTGTTTACAGCGTTACAGGGTATAATCGGTTTTGAAAATTCACAGGTGTTTCTCCCCTGATACCAATAGGAGGGTATGGATGCAACCGAGAAAAATTGCTGATGATATTTACTGGGTTGGAGTCAATGACCGCGAGTCTGAGCTTTTTGAAGGGCTGTGGCCGATCAAGGAATATGGCGTTTCTATCAACAGTTATGTCTTGCTGGATGAGAAGAATGTGATCATCGATCTCTCTTCTGAGCTGATGAGTGACCGTTACATTGAGATGCTTAAGCAGATTGTTGACCTGAAGAAGGTGGACTATGTTGTTCTGAATCATATGGAACCGGATCATACCGGTGCGGTGCTGGATCTCCTTCGAATAGCTCCGGACGTGATCTTTCTTGGTACAGCCAAAGCGCGAGATATCGCTGCGAATTTTTATGACATCCGTGAAAATTTTCAGGTTGTTGAAGATGGGGAAGAACTAAAAATTGGGAAACGCACACTGCGTTTTTATTCGATCCCGTTCGTTCACTGGCCGGAGACGATGGCGACCTACGTGGTTGAGGATCAGATTCTTATGCCCTGTGACGCTTTCGGTGGTTTTGGCGCGCTTCCCGGGGTAAATTTTGATGATCAATGTGAGGACCTGTCCTTTATGGAAAACGAAGCAGCGCGTTATTTTATTAATATCGTTGGAACCCACAGTGCTAATGCTAAAAAGGCTATCGAAAAACTGACACCGGTACCGCTGAAAATCGTTGCGCCGTCTCATGGCCTGGTCTGGCGCGAGAATCCGGGGCGGATCGTTGAGCTTTATCGGAAATTGTCGAGCTATCCGGATGGAAAACGCGAAAAAGCCGTCACACTGATTTATGGTTCGATGTATGGGAATACCCGTATTTTTGCTGAGTCGGTGATGCAGGCTGTGGCCGATCAAGGGCTGCCGGTTGAGGTGTTTGATGTGAATAACAATCATGCCAGTTACATCCTGACTTCGCTTTGGCACAATGAAGGCGTGATCATCTGTGCGCCGACTTACGAGGGCTCTTTGTTTCCGACTGTCACCCATGTCTTAAATTTGGCCAAGATTAAGAAGATCCAGAGCCGCACCGCCGCTTATTTCGGAAGCTATGCCTGGGGCAGCGTGGCGAAGAAGCAGGTGGAAACGTACGCTGCGGAACAGAAGTGGAACCTGCTGGAGAATTATCAGTTCTATGGCAGACCGAAAGCGGCTGATTTGGATCTGCTCCCGGCTTTCGCGAAGAAATTTGCGGACGCGGTCCGCGCCGCGGAATAAATCCGCTAGGATGGCGGCGGCGTTTATTCGCAAGACGGAGGATTTTGTCTGCGAACGGTGCGGGACGGCTGTGAAGGGGAACGGATATACCAACCATTGTCCGGTTTGTCTTTACAGTAAGCACGTGGATATCAATCCGGGAGACCGGGCGGCGGATTGCGGTGGGCTGATGGCGCCGGTGTGGGTGGAATTGCGCCGAAATGAGATGATCATCACGCACGAATGCCTGAAATGCGGTTACCGCAAGGTGAACAAAGCTGCTCCGGAAGATGATTTTGATCTGTTATTGAAATTGATGACACAAATGGATATGTAATTTTCGTCCCCGTAGGGGACGAAAATTACATATCCATTATTTTTTTCATCATCTCCTGCATGAATCGTTCATGCGGGATGGCGAAATTACCGCTGACGGTCTCGCTGTCCGCCACATTGCCGACCACCACCGCGCCCAGACTGACGCGCGCATTGTTCCCAATCTTAACTTCACTGGAGACAGTGGCATTCGGCCCGATCCAGACGTCGTCGCCCAGGATGGCCGAACCGGCCACACAGACCGAGGCGGCGATCAGGCAGCGTTGCCCGGTATGGACGCCGTGCGCGATATGGACCAGGCTTTCGATTTTGCTCTCATTTCCGATTTCAGTGGCGTGCCAGGGGAAGAGTGAACGGGACAGGTTGCAGTTGTACTGTACCTCGACCTTCTCGCCGAGGATCAGCTTGCCGCAATGGGTGACCGGCAGGATGCCGCGTTCTCCCATGCGGATGAACTCCAGCCCGCTGCCGCCGAGCACGCTGCCGCTGCGGATGATGCTGCCGTTACCGATAACAGTCCCGCTTTTGATACTGACGAACGGTTCGATCGTGACCCCGCTGCCGATCACGACATCATTTTTCGCGATGTCGGCCAGCGGACTGATGTCGCAATCCGATCCGATCTCCGTCGGACGGATCTCTTCGCAATAAATGTCCCGGTAAGGGGGCTCGGCTAATTCATTGTGCAATTGAAAGAAACTGATGCGCAGCTCCGGCGCGATGCAGAAGCCTTTTTCACTGTTCCGGATCAACTCGGATTCCGCCAGTTCCGGCGGGACCAGCACACAGGAGACCTGCGGATTTTTCAACGCTTGCTTCAGGTATTTCGGCGCCCCGGCAAAGGTCAGGATTGGCAGGCCGGGATCAGCCGTGGCCAGGCCGAGCGAAGCGAATTCGCCGTCCCGCAGCAGTGTCCAATCGGGTTTGACAACTCCGGAAAGCCGAAAGCGTTTCATAAATCGGCTGCCTGTCCAAAAGTATAGTCATTCGCCTCGGCGCAAGCCGCCAGGCGGATCAGGAAGGCGCGCGCGCCATTTTCCGTGTCCGGGTTGACGAATTGTTTCAGGTTTGGAAAATCCTGGAAATAAGGCCGGGCCTGCTCATAGCGCGTCATCGATTCAGTATTCAGGTAAAGATGGATGGGGTGAAAATTGAAAACTTTCAACCCGTCACCCGCTTCCAATAAATGTGCTTCCGGCGACCGTTTGTCGGTTTCAAAGCAATAGGCGTCATCCTCATAGAAATAAGGAATACGCTGTAACCCGCTGTAATGGCGGAACGGGTTCAGGCGGATGCCGCTGCTGAACGGGATAAACAGGTTCATGTCATTCCGAAATCCTTGATTCGCAAAGGCAACCAGAATCGGGCTGGCGTCCACCAGCGCATGGGAACGGGCACAAGTCGCTTCCGGCACAAGCGCTTTCAGTTCATGGATGACGGCATGATAATCCGGGTGGGCGGAACGCCCCTGCAGCAGCGGGCAGAAATTGGGATGGATGCCAAGCACGATGCGCGGGTTCCGGCGCATGCGTTCCAACAACGGCGTGTCGTGTGTGATGAAGATGGTGGCCGGCAGCACCAGGCTGTCCAGCAGGTCAAGCGTGTCGGCGATCACTTCGTCGCAGGCCCAGTCGATGTCCAGCGTGATATAGGCCGTTTTGGTAAAGTTCGTGTTCATGTTAACTCCATGAAGACTTCATCCAGTCCGCGCAGGATGTGCCCCTCTTTATAGGGGAAATGCGGCTCGATCGTCTCGCCCAGCAGGTGTTTGCGGATCATGATGTCCGGTTCATTGTAGCCGACCATGGCGCGGAAGGACGAGGTACCGGAATAGCGCGGGTTGATCTCGAAGACATAGCATTGCCCATCGACGAAGCGCAGCTGAATGTTGATGGCGCTCTTGCTGCCGAGCCGGGCGGCGATAGTTTCGCATTGCGCGGTGACCTCGGGGAAACGCCCGATCTGCCCCTGCGAGATGCCGCTGCTGATGACCAGCAGTTCATTCGAATAACGGCTGCGGATTTTGAGCCGGTTGCTCAGCGCGGAGAGAATGTTCTTCTTGACGGCGATCGAATTGATCAGCACCCCGTCCATGCCGCTCAGCACGCCGACGGTGTATTCGCAGTCCGCGTTGCCGATATATTGCTGGACGATGAATTCGGGATAGAGCTTCAGCATCCAGTTGCCGAAGAGTTCCAGTTCCTCCATATCCTGTGCGATGAAGGTGTTGGCGGAACCGCCGCCGCCGATAGATGGTTTGAGCACGGCTGGGAAATAGTCGATTTTTTCCAGATCGGCTGGTTCTTTGACCGTCGTTGTTTTGGGGAATGCAAAACCGTTATCCCGCAGGAAGGCCATGGTCTGGGATTTATCCGTACAGGTCTCGATGACGGACTGTGGGTTCATCGGCAGAAAGATGCCTTCAGCCCGGACAGTTTCCTGAACCGCGCTGATCTTTTTCAGCTCGGGCTCCGAGCCGGTGAACAGTGCGTCCACGCCCAGCTTTTTGCAGCTTGTCAGCAGCGTGTCGAGATAAGCCGGATCGGAAGCCAATGGCAGAATGACCTGTTCGTCGACCTGCGTCAGTCCTTTGGAGAGCGGGGTGATGTCCGCTCCGATCAGATGATATTTTTTTTCGGAGAGGCGCAGCGCTTTGATCAATTGTTCGCCGTTTCCGCCTCCGCCCACGCCGGTGATCATGACGCGAATGGTTTCCATGATTTTATTCCCTCTGCAAGACCTGTAAAACCGCCGGATGGATATTTCCCGGGGCTTTCAGGATTGGCGACGGATCAGCCGTCAGCCGTTC
>CALCQT010000497.1 GCA_937894825.1 uncultured Anaerolineaceae bacterium | reverse complement strand
CCCCTAGCGGACCGCCGGAAAGCGCCGTCCGCGATTCAGTAATGGTCTTTATTCAAAACAGCCCGACACCCGGCCGAGCCAGGTGTCCTGATGCCGGAGATGCCGGTGCATCACCACAGCATTCTCAAGGCCGATTTTGGTTATTAATTCTACTCTGTTTTCGTGGCATTCTGCTTTAATGCAGTGATCAGTTCACTCACAAAATGCTGCTGCTTGTCGGCCTCCGCCTGCCGCTCACGCTGCGTGTAGTCGTCGATGCGGGCCAGGATGAGGTTCTGGACTTTTTCAGGTTGGGGGACATAATCGAAACTTAACTCCGATTCGCCGACGACGATGTTCAGTGTTCCATAATTCAGCAGTAATTGAACGATCCCTCTTTTCACAAATCGGACACTCTGGATTTTCCCGACCATGGCGATGTTGATATCTTTTTGCGCGAAAGGCTTTTGGCTGACGTCTTTGATGCTGTCCGGTTCAACAATGTACAGATCATGGATCCAGTCGAAAAAAGCATAAAGGATCCAGAGGAACATCCCGGCTAACAGGATAACCATTGCCGGGACCGCCTCCGGATAAGCCATCAATTCCCATCTGTTTTGAATACCGGAGATCATGAAAATCAGCACGGCCATGAAAATCAGGAATGGTTTGTAAGCCAGTTTAACAAAGAAAGCCCAATGTGCGCGGTAAACGACGATTTCGGGCAGCGGCAATTCCGGTTCCGGTGTTCGCTGGCTCTCGATTCGCTCTTCCTGTATCGCTCGGATGTTTCTTTTGATATCAACCAAAGGGGTTACCTTGATGCCCTCCGGTGGTTCATGCTGCCATTGCCACCAGATCCGGAGCGCATAGATCAGAAACAGCAGGACGGCGCCTGCCGCAAAGGCCGGAGCGGCTGTGACACGTTCGAAGGCAATCCAACTGAGAAGCAGGCAGACGGCCAGCAGGATCATCCCTTTCAGGAGACGAATGATCAAAATTCGCAGGCGAAGAAATTCAAGATCTTCCGTCGGATCATTCCGCTTTTGGCTGCCGTTTCCTTGCATGTTTTCTGTTGCTCCTTGCGTATTAATGATACCTTCAATCACAGTTTTGATGTTTCAATCAGTATTTTATTTCGGTGTCAAAAGTCATTTTTGTTTATAAACAGCTAATCTGTCATCTTCGTTTACAGGATGTAAACGAAGATGACAGACTTGTGGAAACTTTGGCACTCTTCTCTTAAAATACGCGGTACGATCTTTCCTGAAAATCGTACCGCGTTATGTCTCTTAAAATGTCAGTTCCTTATCCTGTCAGTCGTTCGAAATGGTGATAAATTCCATTTCTTCCGCACCTTCTTTTTTCACGATCCGGATGGTTTCGCCTTTCTTCAGCTCGCCGGCCAGCCAGCGGATGGAGAGCGGGCTCTCAACATATTTCTGCAGTGCCCGGCGCAGCGGACGCGCGCCAAATGCCGGATCGTATCCGATTTGCGCCAACCATTTTCTGGCGTCCGGATCCAATTCCAAATGCAGTCCATTCTCGCCGACGCGCTGGCGGATTTCATCCATCTGCAAATCGACGATTTTCTCCATTTCCTCCACGGAAAGTTTCGAGAACATGATGATTTCATCGACGCGGTTCAGGAACTCCGGCCGGAAGGTCGCTTTCAGCGCTTTGTCAATTTTGATTTTGGCTTCGCGATCTTCGTTGTCCACCTCGGAGCTGAGGAAGCCAAGCGTTCCGCTCTTGTTGATGTATTCCGTACCCAGGTTGCTGGTCATGACCAGCACGGTGTTGCGGAAATCGACCACCCGACCCTGACCATCGGTCAGGCGGCCGTCATCCAGAATCTGCAGCAGCGAATTCCAGACCTCCGGATGGGCTTTTTCGATTTCATCAAACAGGACCACCCGGTAGGGACGGCGCCGGACAGCTTCCGTCAGCTGGCCGCCTTCCTCGTAACCGACATATCCTGGAGGCGCCCCGAACAAGCGGGATACGGTATGCTGCTCGCGGTATTCGCTCATGTCGATTCGCACCAGCGCGTCTTCATCATCAAACATGAATTCTGCCAGCGCTTTGGCCAGTTCGGTCTTCCCAACGCCGGAGGGGCCGATGAAGATGAAGGACCCAATGGGGCGCTTGGGGTCTTTCAGCCCGGAGCGGGCACGGCGGATGGCGTCGGCGATAGCGTGGATCGCCGCGTTCTGTCCGATGATCCGTTCATGCAGCCGGTCTTCCATCTGCAACAGGCGTTCGGACTCATTTTCCAACATCTGGTTGACCGGAATGCCGGTCCATTGGGCGACGATCTGGGCGATGTCGTCCGCTTCGACCACTTCATCCAGCTGGTGTTCGGATTCCCAGGCATCGCGTTGCTGATTGAAAGTTTCCTCAATCCGTAACCGTTCGGCCTTGATTTTGGCCGCATTTTCGTAGTCACGTTCCGTTCCGGCCTGTTCTTCCTCGGCGGTTAGCTGGTCGATCTGATTCTTCATTTCGCGCAGCTCTTCCGGCAGGCTGAACAGCGCCACCCGCAGCTTCGCGGCCGCTTCATCGATCAGGTCGATTGCCTTGTCCGGCAGTTTGCGGTCGGTCACATAGCGGCCTGACAGGCGTACGGCTGCTTCCAGCGCGTCAGCGGTGAAGATCACCTTGTGATGCTGTTCATATTTATCTTTCAGTCCCTGCAGCATTTTCAGCGTGACGGCTTCGGACGGTTCTTCCACATACACGGAAGCAAAGCGCCGTTCCAGCGCGGCGTCTTTCTCAATAAATTTACGGTATTCATCCAGTGTGGTGGCGCCGATACACTGCAGTTCGCCGCGGGAAAGCGCCGGCTTCAGCATGTTGGAAGCGTCGATCGCACCCTGCGCGGCGCCCGCGCCGACGACGGTGTGCAGCTCATCAATGAAGAGAATGATCTCGCCGTTCGATTTCTGCACTTCCTCGATGATGGCCTTCAGCCGTTCCTCAAATTCACCGCGGAATTTGGAGCCGGCGACCATCGCGCCCATGTCAAGCGAGATTACCCTTTTCCCGGAAAGCAGTTCCGGCACGTCGTTGTTGACAATTTTCTGAGCCAGTCCTTCAGCGATGGCGGTCTTCCCGACGCCGGCTTCTCCGATCAGGACCGGATTGTTTTTTGTTCGGCGGCAAAGGATTTGCATGACGCGCAGAATTTCCGCTTCGCGCCCGATGACAGGGTCCAGCTTTCCCTCCCGTGCCTGTTGGGTCAGGTCGCGCGAGTATTTCTGTAACGTTTTGTAACGGCCTTCCCCGGCTTGTTCCGTGATTTGTTTGCCGTTCCGCATTTTAATAATTAATTCGTAAACCTTGCTGCGGGTGATTCCCATCTCCTCCAGCATTCTGGCAACCGGTGTTCCTTTTTCGTTCAAAATCGCCAGGAAAATATGTTCGGTGGAAGTGAATTCGTCCTTTAACCGGTTGGCTTCAATATAGGCCTGGTCCACGATCCGGCGAACATTGGGGGTAATAAAAATCTGTCCGGAACCGCCGCCATAGATATTCGCCTTGGTGGTGGTTCGCAGCATATAATCCAGCCGGTCCGACAGTGTCGCGGTGGAAATGTTCATTTCATCCAGAATTTCCGACACGATCCCCTCTGGCTGCTCGATCAGCGCCAGCAGGAAGTGTTCGGTGTCAATCTGGTTTTGCCCGTATCTTTGTAAAATATCAACAGCACGCTGGGCTGCATCCTGCGCCTTTTCTGTAAAGCGGTCAAATCGCATCATAATTTTGTATCCTGTTCTTTGCCTTCAGTTGCCACGCGCTTCCCGTATGGCAACTTTCCTGTTGCGCCTTTTCCGGAAAAGTCTTTTGTGTGTTTTTCTGTTCCCGGCGCAAGGCTGATTCTCCGTGTGATTCAAAAAATCAATAATCTGGTTTTATTTTAGCGGGTTCATATTAGAGCGTCATAAGAAAAAAGCACTTAATCAAATAATTTGCAAGATTTGAACCATTTTTCGAATGATATGGGTGTCTAAGTGTCATGTCGACTCCCGAAAGGGGCGTCGTAGACGTCCCGTCGGGTTGGAGACATCCCAACAAGAATCGTGGGCCTGGTTTTTTCCAGAGCAAGGTAATTTTCACATAACTCTCCTCTGGATAATAGCAGACCCCTGATGGATTTTGAGGGTGTCTCCACCTCGACGGGACGCCCTTGGCGCCCCTTACGAGAGTCGACATGACACAGTTTTCGTAATCAATTTTACACTTTGCCCAAAATTTATCACGAAAGTTCTTTCATATAGAAACCTGCTTTTGCCACTTATATCTTTATTCAAAAGGGCGCCACTCTCGCTTTATTTGATCCAGAACGTCGAATATTTCAGGATATTGGAAGCATTCGCCGGATTGGATCATTTGCCGGAATGCTGCTTCCGAAACCCATTTGACCGCGGCTACTTCCGATGGCTGGAGCTTAAATTCGGTATCGCGGATGTTTTTACGGATCAGGAAAATGTCCCAGATCATATGCGTATTGTCATCACGGGAGATCCGCTGCAGAAAATGGATTTCGTCCGGCAGGATTTCAACGCCGAGCTCCTCCTGAACCTCGCGCATGCAGCCTTGCAGGGAACTTTCGCCGGCGGTGATTCTGCCGGTGGTGTGGCACCAGACATTCGGCAGAATGCGGCAGTTTGGGCTGCGGCGCTGCAGCAGAATTTCGAAATTCGCATTGATGACCCAGGCTTCAACCACCAGCTGATACTCATCCGTGCCGAGCGGCTGACCTTTTATTCCCGTGCGTCCTGTCCGGTTTCCCTGCCGGTCATAAATATCCCATAATTCCATTTTTTTCCTTACTTTCGACACCCATATCATTAATTGAATGCCGCATTTTCTCCTAATTCTAAAACGATTCGGGATTTCCGGGATTAAAAAGAAGGCGCCCCCAAAGAAGGGGCGCGCTCCTGCATAAAAGGCTTATTTAGAACGGTTTGTTATTCGACTGCTGCGGCAATTTCCGCTGCCATCGCTGTGGTGGAATTGACCCCGCCGGCTACGACATACCAATTGGACGGGTTCAGATAGACGATCCGGCCATTTTGGGCCGCTTCAGTGCCGTTGATCAGTTCGTTGTCCAGAAGCTGCGCTGCACCAGTGGAACCTTCCGCGCCGACAGCGGCGCTGCGGTCAATCACGAAGAGGAAATCCGGGTTCTGTTCTGCGACATATTCAAACGTCGCGCTTTGGCCGTGGGTGGATTGTTCAATCGATTCGTCGCTGACGGTGAAGCCGAAATCGTCATAAACGATCGCAAAGCGTGAACCCAGCCCGAATACACTGATTTCACCGTCATTGGACATTATTACCAGCGCGGTATAGCCGTTTTCCTGCACTTTTTCGCTCACAGCGGCTGCTGTCTCGTGAATCGAGGCCAGCTGTTCTGTGAAAAGATCCGCCTGGTCCGGGAAAATCTGGGAAAGAATGTCGATATTCTTCTCAAAAGTCTCCAGGTAACCGGCGGTCGGCATGGCGATATAAACCGTCGGAGCGATTTTGGAAAGTTCCTCATAAGCGGAGGCCGCGCGGGCGCTGATCAGGATCAGGTCCGGTTCAAGGTCATTGACGGTTTCAAAATCCGGTTCATGGAGTGTCCCGGCGGCCGGATAATCGTCTGACTGGTATTTTTCCAAATGTTCCGGCAATTTCCCGGCTTTGCCGAGTGCGGTCACTTCGATGCCGGCGAAATCAAGTGCGTCCAATGTCCCGTAATCAAACACGATGATCCGTTCGGGATTGGTGGTCAGGGTGGTTTCGCCAAGATCATGGGTGACGGTGATTTCAACCGGTTCAGACGCGGCGAAGGTTCCTGCAGCAAAGCCAAGCACGAGGGCGAGGCTCAGGATCGTGGATAAAATTGTTTTTTTCATACGAAAGTATCTCCTTTATCCGCAGAGCGGAAAAAAGCAAATTCAGCGGGAATTTCGGAAGAATTCCCTGTTTGATCCGGGTAATAAATCTCATTTAAAATAGATACAGAAACGGGTTCCATCGATTTCACGGATATCAATATCCATATCGTATATTTCCCGTAACGAATCTGTTGTGATGATTTCCTGTGCGTTTCCCTGGCGCAGGAATCGCCCGTCTTTTAAAGAGACAATGTGGTCGGAATAACCGGAAGCGAAATTCAGATCATGCAGCACCAGCACAATTGTTTTGCCTTCCTCATCGACCAGTTTTCGCAGCAGCCGCATGATTTCGACCGCGTGTTTCATATCGAGATTGTTCAGTGGCTCGTCCAGCAAAATATATTCGGTATCCTGTGCCAGGACCATGGCGATCAGTGCGCGCTGCAGTTCTCCGCCGGAAAGTTGGTCAATGAACGCGTTTGCCAATGGTTCGAGCGCCATGCGGTCGACTGATTTCTGAATGATTTCCCGATCTCGCGTGGTCAATCGGGACTGTGAGTGCGGGTAGCGTCCAAAGCCGATCAGCTCACGGACGGTCAACCGTACGCTGATATGATTGGTTTGGCGTAAGATCGACATTTTTTTCGCCAGATCGCGGTTTTTATAAGTGGAAAGCGGTTTTTCATCCAGCAATACCTCCCCCTCCCCTTTCATCAGCCGGCTGACGATGGAAAGCAGTGTGCTCTTTCCGGCGCCGTTGGCCCCGATAAAGGTTGTTAAAGTATGCTTGGGTATTTCAATGCTGATGTTTGACAGCGCAGCCTTCTCGCCGTAATGCTTGCCTACATTCTTAGTCCTGATCACACACGCCCCTCTTTGATTAATAAAAACAGGAAATAAATTCCTCCGATAAAATTGATCAATACGCTGATTGGCGTACTGAACGAATAAACCCGCTCCACCAAAAATTGTCCGCCGATCAGGGCGATCAGCGACAGCAGCATTGCCCCGGGAATCAACAGGTCATGACGGTAGGTCTGGAAAAGTTGGCGGGCCAGATTGGCCACTAACAGCCCCAAAAATGAAATCGGTCCGACCAGCGCGGTTGAAACGGCGATCAGAATGGAGACCAGGATCATGCAGTTCCGGGCCTCACGGTCATAGTCGACGCCTAAATTGATGGCAATTTCCCGCCCCAGTGACATTACATCCAGTTTCTTCAGGTGGGAGAGCCCCGCCGCGCCGGAACCAACGGCGAGAAGGGCGGAAATTCCCAGCAGCTTTGTGTTGACGTTGTTGAAACTGGCAAAAGAACGCGCTTGCACCACCAGGAATTCGTTCGGATCAATCAACACCTGCATAAAGGTCGCGAGGCTGTTGAACAGAATTCCAAATACCATTCCGATCAGGATGATCTGAAACAAGTGCGTATGCTCCCTGCGAAACATGAAACGGTACAGCAGCAGGCTGAAGCCGGCCATGATACCAACCGACAGCAGGTAGTCGGTTGTTTTACTCATCAATGCCAGTGTGTTCGCGCCGAGGATATAAACAACCAGGGTCTGAATAAACAGGTAGAGGCTGTCGAGTCCCATCACACCCGGGGTCAAAATCCGGTTTCC
>CALCQT010000496.1 GCA_937894825.1 uncultured Anaerolineaceae bacterium | reverse complement strand
CGGAAATACGCTGAAACGGGATGTCAGAGATTTCAATTTGGTCGATTTTCGCCTGCGGCGGTGGGCTGTTGCGCAGCGCCGCTTCAAAAGCGGCTAATCCTGAAGGACTGCCGAAAAGATGGATCCGGACCCCATCCGCACTGTTTGAAACATCGCCATTCAGCCGGTGGGCAGTGGCGATGCGGTAGACGAAAGGACGAAAACCGACACCTTGCACGATCCCGGAAATATGGTATTGCCGGCCTTTGCAATTGGCTTCGGAAAGCGCTTCCATGCTGGTATTATACTGCAAACACGGGTACAATTCTTTCGCAGGAATTCAAAATCAGGGAGATTTTTCATGGGCGAAATTGTACAGCGTGTCAAAGGAACGAGAGACTTTTATCCGGAAGAAATGGCTTTCCGCAGCTGGCTCTACGGCCAAATTCGGGAGGTCTCTGAACGATTCGGATATCAGGAGTTTGACGCGCCATTTCTTGAAAAATTGGAACTGTATGCCGCCAAATCAGGCGAAGAACTGGTCAAGGAACAGGCCTTTGTGTTCACAGACCGCGGTGGTTCGGAAATATCCTTGCGGCCGGAACTGACGCCTTCACTGGCGCGCATGGTGGCGCAACGTCAAAAAGAGTTGGTCTATCCGCTGCGCTTATGGTCCTTCGGCCCATTCTGGCGCTATGAACAGCCGCAGAAGGGGCGCACGCGCGAATTTTTCCAATGGAATATTGACCTGATTGGCGCGGCCGGGTATCAATCCGATGCCGAACTGCTGGCGATTTGTGCCGCTTTCTTTCAACAGCTGGGTGTGACGCCGCAGCATACCCGGATCAATGTGAACAATCGCCGTTTGATGGATGCGCAGCTGCGGAAGATCGGTGTTGACGATGCGCTGAAACCGACGGTTTTTCGCATGATCGACCGCCGCGACAAGATGCGGATGGACGCCTGGCGGACGTACGGACAGGAACAAGGGCTGACGGATGCGGTCATTGATTCCCTGGTGACGCTGTTGGAAAATAAGGCGTTGTGGAATGAGTCGCCGGAACTGGTCGAGATTTTTTCCATTTTGGACCGCATGGGCTATGCGGACTATTTCGATTTTGATCCGCAGGTGATTCGCGGGCTGCTCTACTATACCGGGACGGTTTTTGAGGCGCGGGATGCGGCTCGGGACGGGCGGGCGCTGCTGGGCGGCGGCCGATATGAAAATCTGGTGGGTGATGTGGGCGGTGATCCGCTCTCGGGCGTTGGCTTTGCCATGTGCGATGTGATGATGCAGGTGGCGCTGGAAAAATATGGGCTGTTGCCGGAGCTGGCTGTGCAACCGGCCCGGATTGTGGTGACCTGTTTTGACGCGGATTCGCTGGCCGATTCTTATGCGACGGCTGTGGAACTGCGCGCTGCCGGGCTGAATACGATCTGTTATCCGGAATTTGTGAAGCTGGACAAGCAGTTGAAGTACGCGAATCGGATCGGGGCGAAATTCGTGGTGATTGCCGGACCGGATGAAGTGGCGGCCGGGAAGATCACGGTCAAGAATCTTGAGACGCGTGAGCAGACAACGATGGTGCGCGGTGAATTGGCGGCGTTTTTGAAGTCCGCGTCTGCGTGAAACACTGATTAAGTGGTATACTATACGGCGATAACCACCGGAAGAGGATCGCTTGCCGGTGATTTCTTGCCCTCGTAGCTCAATGGACAGAGTCGTTGACTTCGAATCAAAAGGTTGCAGGTTCGAGTCCTGCCGGGGGCGCAAAAACAATTTAATTCGAATCTGTCACGGCAGTTGATTCATTTTGATTCCTGATTCGGATTATTGCATTACTTTCCTAAATAGGAAAAAGGAACACTGATTCGTTGGTGTTCCTTTTTTTGCGCATTAACTGTTCGGCAATCTGAAATAAACATTTTCTTTATCAAAAAGCAAATCCATTGGTTGGTTATAGAGTACATTAATTATGTTGATATTGTCGATAAACGGACGGACGGAACTGTCTTCACTGTCCAACAGTTGCTCCATGGTTTCGGCTGTCCTTCTTGAACCAAAATTCTCAAGACGACTACCGGCTTCAATTAGTGTTTCGTCAATCTGTGAATTACTTACGATGGGGATTTTGGCTATAGCTTCTCCCGCTGCTTTATTAATGGTCGCTAATCCGCTTAACAAATGGGACTGGAAAGAAGTTTTTGCGTTCCCTTCAAGCTGGTCGTAGCATTCGTTATAGAGTTCGCGATATTGATATGCGTAATCATCAATCTTATTCACCACGCTGTCAAGGTATGCCGATTCAAAATTTTCCAGCAGCATCACCTCAAGGAAAGATGCGAACGAGTAAAGATACAACGCAAGTTGATATTCCTTGAACTCGGATTGTATTTTCTTCAATTTTTCGGTCACATTCTTGTCTCCGAAAAAGAAAGACTGTTTTTTTGTTTGTTTGCCGATCCGCTCCTGATAGAACAGAATGCTTTGTTCCGCATCCTGTCGAATATCCAGCACTTTGATATGATTGCTGCTTTTATATTTTTCATTCATCCAATTATGTTTATAGCTATTCAGAACATCGGTCAAAAAAATAAGGTTGCCTCTGAGTTTTGCTTTTTCTTTTTGCTCCAGGAATTCAATAATTTGTTTCTGGGTTTCTTGAATGCGTTCCAGTTTTTTTTCTATACTCATTAATGATATAGCCATAAACAGCATCGTCGGATTGCATGCGAGCGGAGTAAGACTTGCTTGCCCTGCAATGGTATTATTTTTCATGATGGTTGAAAGGAATCCGGGTCTATTTCTAAATTTTGCAAGTTCTCCCAAACCTCTGGTATTGACGAAATATATACCGTTGCCACCGCCGCCCAAAAAAATACTTTGAAATGCTGCTGTTAATGGTTCGAATGCAATTCCGAGGGCGGATATTTTCTCGAAAGGAATTTTTGCGTATTTTTCTATACTGACATCTTCATTCTTCTGGTTAATTGGATAATATTCTATGTTGGTTATGGCTTTTAATATCTCGTTTTTTCTGATATCTTCTTCCATTTCGGATTCGTCCTTTTCTGTATTGTAAATATTCCGTTTGTCTGATTATGTATTCGTGGGCAAAATACTCTTGTGAAAATATATCATACAACACACTAAATATGGGATAATTTAACAAAAATGAGCAAGCGATTCGAAGTGATCTTTACAAGGCGTTCTTGTTCATAATAATATAATAATAAAGTCAGTTTCTTGTCATAAACACATTTTAAAGTTTAAGAATGAACACGAGAATGATAATGCGGACGGCGGTATATTTATAAAGAAGGGTACAGACGTGAACGAGGCTGAAAAACTTTTGAAAAAGCTGAACGGCGTTCCCGCTGTTGAGCTCGACGAATGGGAAAAAGAGGCTATTCGTGAATTTGAAGCAGAAAAAATGAGCGGAGAAATTGAAAATTTCCGTTCTTTATCTGAAATTCAGGATGAAATCGAAGCTAATCCCGCTGACTTATTGCCTGTAAAAATTATCCAAAATAAAATGTTGTGGATCTGAATCCTGCTGAAGGAGTAAAAAAATGATTGATTTTGACAAACAGGGAACATTCAAGTTACGTCCCGTCGAACTGCAAAAAGTTCAGGGGACGGTTTTGCCGATTTTGCTGAATGGCGAGCAGATCATTGGATCCTTTCAGTCGATTCGGGACATGATTGTGTTCACGGATCGCCGCATCATTGCGATCAATGTTCAGGGGCTAACCGGGAAGAAGAAGGATTTTACTTCAATGCCGTATAAAAAGGTGCAGGTGTTCTCTGTTGAAACCGCGGGGACTTTCGATCTGGACAGCGAGTTGGAGCTATGGTTCTCCGGTGTCGGAAAATTGAAATTTGAGTTCACCGCCGGGACGGACATCACCGTGCTCTGCCGGGTGATCAGTTCCTATATATTGTAAGCCGCCAGCAAACGATTGAAAGTGCGATAATCGTCACATGTATCGTCTCACCCGGTGCGTGTACGCGACATAATCCTCGCCAAATTGCTGGATGCACCAGCGCTCCTCCGCCAGGATGATCCAATGCGCGGAGACCTGGAAAATGATTAAACAGACAAACAAGGCCCAGGAGCGCGTCAGCAGCACGCAGCCCAGGAAGATCAGGAAATACGCGACATACATGGGATTGCGAGAAAAACGATAAACCCCGTCGCGACTGATGCCATTCTCCGCTGGTTTGGCAAATGCCACTGTGGCTGCGATGCATAGCAACGTGCCCAGACAATACACTGCCAGACCGGTGTAAAACCAGCTTGTGCCCGTTTGTATTTTCAAGAAGAAAAGATAAATAAAAAAGAAAACATTCGCGAGCTGGTAAAGCCAATAGGCAATTTTTTCGTTTCCAATCACCGGAGCGAAAAAAGCAGCGCGCGGTAACGCGTCTTTGCTCAATAATGCCAACAGACCATATCGGATCAGGAAAAGTGGAATCAATAATATAAAACCGTTCATTCTATCCTTGTTAGTTTAGTTTGTTTTGATGTTTGCACTGTAATTGTAGGATATTGCTCCATAAATGTCAAAATGACTGCGATCTCCCAGAAAATATCAGAAACCAATATCTATCCTATTTTTTTGTTTGCCGTTTACAGCAAGCTGTTGTCTGTCAAATTGCTCAATAAAATGGTCATAGGCTCAAAGTCAAATTCGTTTCCTGTTTGTTTGCCAAAAACTGGTCTAACCCCAGATGGATGAAAAGGCATTTATCCGCATATGTTTCTTCACATTCTGGTTATATCGTATCCTTCTTGAATTTTATAAAATTTATTGCTTGACTTGAAATTTTTATTCGATTACGCTTTGGACGGGATCAAATTATTATCCAAATTCAGGTAATCGAAGGGTGGAATTATTTATGTATCATGCGAGATTCAATGGGACTCATTATGAAATCGGCTATCGGTGGGGAAACCGGCTTAAGCAAAATGGCAAAGAAATATTGACGAATGTACCCTTCCCGATTACAGAAGAAAGGCTCGATTTTGGCGAAAAGAGTGAGCCGTTTTACAGAGAATTTTTTCCTGAAATTCTGGATGAAATCAGAGGCATTGCGGATGGACAATCATGTTCATACCCACAATTAATTGCGGTGCTTTTTAGTATGTATTGCATTATTCCTTCGATAAATGCGAATTGCTCCTGTTTTGCTGCCAGAATTGATCAAAATGGTGTGATTTTGGGCAGAAACAGCGATTTTCTGACTGAAATTGAAAACCTTTATATGAACACGATCTATAAATTTACGTCCGACTCCTATTCCTTTACCGGGAATACAACCGCGTTTGTGGAAATAGAAGATGGCATTAACGAGCATGGGCTTGCGATTGGGTTGACTTCAGTGGCGCCGGATGCGGTGAAACCGGGATTGAATGCCGCGTTGCTGCTGCGCTTGTTTTTAGAAAAATGTAAAAATGTAAATGAGGTTATATTGTTAATTGAGAACCTTCCGATTGCATCTGCCCAAACTTTCATCGCGGCGGACGCACTGGGAGATGCTGCACTGATCGAATGTAGTTCACAGGAAGTTGCGATTCAAAAGGTTGATGATCAGACAAGTTTTGTCTGCGCCACGAACATGTTTAACCTGGACCAAATGAAAGGTTACCAAAATTTACCTACGGACAGTTGGTTTGCCGAAGAACGATATCAAACGTTGCTGCGATTTCTATCCTCAAATGTAAAAACCATGGATTTACACCTTGCCCAGCAGCTTTTGGCCGGTGAAGAAGGTTTTCTATGCCAGTACGACCGGAAAACGGGAAAAGACACGGTATGGTCCGTGGTTTACCAAATGGCAGATCAGACCATTTTCCGTGTTGAGGGGAACCCGAGCAGAAAGCCATTCAAGGAAGATAAGCGTCACTTGCAAGGACGGGGCAGATTTCAATCCGCTATGGCCCGAAAAGAGGATGACGGTTTGGTTAGATGACGGGCATTTTCTGGCCGCTGCAGAGAATTTTGCTGCTAAAAAAGCGGCGGCTGACTTTCTCTCGCCTCAAAGCGGTGCAGATAGTCAAAGACTGCGTCCGTTTGGTGAAGGATACCGTGCTGCCGGCATTCCTCTGTGAAGCGCTGCATCAGCCGGGGATGGTTCGGGCTGTTGCAGACGTAGGCGTTTCCAAAGTGGCGGATGTATCGTTCTTTCATGCCGGGAAAGTCACGGTCGAGCATTCGGTAAAAGTATTCCCGGTTTCCCTCCCGCAAGGTCAGGCCGAAACCGAAACAGAGGATGCCGCGCACCGCTGCACGGACGCAATAATCCAGCAATCCGCGCAGATTCTCCTCGCTGTCATTGATGAACGGCAGTGTGGGACAGAGCCAGACGACCGTCGGGATTCCTGCGTCGCGCATCGCTTCGAGGGCTTTGAAACGTTCGAGTGTCGTTGAAACATGCGGCTCAAGCTTTCGGCACAGATCTTCGTCAAAAGTTGTCAGTGTCATTTGAACCACGCACTTGGTCCGTGCGTTGATATGCTGCAGAATGTCCAGATCCCGCAGGATGCGCGCGGATTTCGTCAGGATGGACAGCCCAAAGCCATATTTGTCGATCCGTTCCAGGCACTGCCGGGTGACCTGCAGTTCTTCCTCCAAATGGATATAAGGATCACACATGGCGCCGGTGCCGATCATGCAGGACTTTCGCCTGCGCTTCAGTTCCGCCTCCAGCATCGCAGGCGCGTTCCGTTTGACCTCAATATCCTCGAAATCATGCGTCATCTGATAACAGCTGCTGCGGCTGTCACAATAAATGCAGCCGTGCGTGCAGCCGCGATACAGGTTCATGCCGTTCTTCTGCGAAAGAATGCTCTTGTAGTCCGCGAAATGCATTAGTTACCCGGCTCGTCCAGGAGTTTTTTCAGATACCCTTCATTCAGCAGATGAACACCCGCAAATCGGCCTTTGTAAAAAGTGGCCCAGTTATTGAAGACGCAGGGCAGGTTTTTTGCTTTTTCCAGCGAGTCCACCGGGATCAATTGGAGCGGAATGGCGTTATCCGTGCAATAAGTTTGTACCTGTTCCAGGCAATTCGGAATGTATGGGCATTGCTTTCCATAGAAGATTGTCAGCCTTTCATCATCAATGCGTTGCTGCCTGGCGGCTTCTGTGAACGAGGGGCGGCTGCCGTCAAAGGAGAGCGCCAGCAGTTCGTAATCGCCAATGCTGTCGACCGGCTCAAAACCGAAGTTCAAGAGGAACTTCTTGTCGGAGAGAAACGGCGTTTTCTTTTTCCCGCAGAGCACACAAATGCCGGATCTGCCGCGCGCTTTTGTGTCGGCGATGCTATATTCCAGCAACGCCTGTCCGTGGCCTTGCCCCTTGAAGCTGCCTGAAACCCACAGGCAATGGATGTAAAGATAGTTTTCGCCAGTGACGGGCACCCAGGCTTTCTCCAGCGGGGCGTATTCGATGAATACTTTGCCTTTCGCGTCCAGTTTCCGGAAGGTGTGCCCCTCCGGGAAGCGTTCCGCCAGCCAGGCCCGTTTCACGGCGACTCCGCTCTGATGTTTTTTGTCCGTGATGGCGCAGCAAAGATGTTCCTGCGCAACATTATCTGTTGTCAGGTTAATAAATTGATTGCTCATAACAGGCATCTCCTTCCGATTTCCCAACTCATTGTACGATCCTAAACATGACACCTGTTTGTCATATTTTGCAAAGTGCGGTTATTGCACTTGAACGAAGAATTTACGCCGGCGCGGTGGGTCGAACTCGCAGAAGTAGATGCCCTGCCAGGTGCCGAGGATCGGTCTGCCACCCTGAATAAGGATGGTGACGCTGGAACCGATGGCGCTGGCCTTCAGGTGGGCCGCCGAATTGCCCTCGCCATGACGGAATTCGGGGCGGTCCGGGAAGGCTCTTGCCAACCCGAGCAACAGGTCGTGCACCACGTCGGGGTCGGCGTTTTCGTTGATGATGATGCCGGCTGTGGTGTGCGGACAAAAAACCACGCACAGCCCGTCCGCGACACCGCTTTTCGTGATGGCGTCCCGGACCTGCGCCGTGATCTCATAAAAATCCTCATGCAGGGTGTGAAGTGTATATTCGTAGCGCATGTTCAATTTTATGATGCCTCCTGTTTCTTCAATGCCAATTTTTGGATTATGAAAAATTGTAGCATGCTTGAATCGAAGTTGTCTGGAAGAAGTTTTTTTACAAATCTGCCAAAGTCGGAAGTAAAACACTGCCAAAACCGGAAGTTTTGGCTCAACTGCCCACATTTCATTTCCGGAATATTTTCCCCAGTCACAAAATTTGACCATTCCTGAGAAATATGGTTAAATACAATCGATATCTTAGGCGATGATGAAAACGAGTACCTCTGTATCGAAGGCCACAGCGAATCCGGGAAAGTGAGAGCCGGGTTGACCGGAGCAGGGAGAAAATCCTTTCGGAGCTTCAAACTGAACGCAGCGCGTTGCCAGTAAGTGCGACGGACATCCTCCGTTATCGGGAACAGGAGCGCTCACCGGGCCTGCCGGTGAGAATCAGGGTGGTACCGCGGAATAATCCCGTCCCTTTTGGGGCGGATTTCTTTTTAATAACACGTTTATGATCAGAGGAGAGCAATGTTCAAACCAGTTTCGGCAAAATTGAATGTCAATGAAATGGAGGAAGGCGTTCTGGCTTTCTGGAAAGAGAACGACATCTTTCGGAAATCCACTGAGAACCGCAAAGGCGCAAAAGAATATGTCTTTTACGAGGGACCGCCGACTGCCAACGGAAAACCCGGCGTGCATCACGTTCTTTCCCGCTCGTTTAAGGATGTAATTTTGCGCTATCGTACCATGCAAGGCTGCCATATTCACCGCCGCGGCGGCTGGGACACGCATGGGCTGCCGGTGGAAATCGAAGTTGAGAAGAAACTTGGCTTTAAACAGAAACAGGACATCGAAGATTACGGCATCGCCAAATTCAACGCTCTCTGTAAAGAATCCGCTTTTACCAATATCCAGGAATGGGAACGGATGACGGAGCGGATTGCTTACTGGGTTGATCTGGACGAAGCTTACGTCACCTATAAAGACGAATATATCGAGTCGGTCTGGAGCATCCTGAAGAATTTCTTTGATCGCGATTTGCTGTATCAGGGTTTCAAGATCGTGCCCTATTGTCCGCGCTGCGGTACGCCGTTGGCGGATCATGAGGTGGCGCAAGGCTATCATGAGGTGGAGGATCCCTCCATTTATGTCCGTTTCAAACTACTGGACGAGCCGGATACCAATTTGCTCGTCTGGACGACCACGCCCTGGACGCTGCCGGCCAATACGGCGATCGCAGCCCATCCGGACGTGACGTACGCAAAATTTGAACGGGCGACTGAGGATGGCTCTGCCGAAAAGTTGATCATGGCGGAATCGTTGATTCCGACGGTTTTCCCCGAAGAGGAAATCAAAATTCTCAAAACCTACCGAGGCAGCGAATTGGAAGGCTGGAAGTATGAGCCATTGTATCGGTTCCTGCCGCTGGACAAACCGGCGCACCGGGTGGTGTTGGCGACCTATGTCACAACGGAGGACGGTACCGGGCTGGTGCACACAGCGCCGTCGTTCGGTGCGGAGGACATGGAGACCGGAAAACGTGAAAATCTGCCGGTGCTGATGACGGTGGGTAACGACGGAAAGTTTGTTCCGGAAATCACGCCCTGGGCCGGGATTTTCGTCAAGGACGCGGATCCGTTGATCATCAAGGAACTGGTCGGGCGCGGCCGGATGCTGCGGCACGGCAAAATCAAACATACCTATCCGTTTTGTTGGCGCTGCGACACACCGCTGCTGTACATGGCGCGACCGACCTGGTATATCCGCACCAGCCAATTTAAGGATCGGCTGGTTGAACTGAACGAGCGAATCAACTGGTATCCGGGACATATCAAGCACGGCCGTTTCGGCAATTGGCTGGAGAACAACATTGACTGGGCGCTGGGGCGGAATCGCTATTGGGGCACGCCGCTGCCGGTCTGGATCTGTGAGGATTGCCAGCATCAGGAATGCGTCGGCAGCCGTGAAGAATTGAGCGCGAAAACCGGAAAGGATTATTCCGAACTTGAACTTCACCGGCCGTATGTGGACGAGGTGAGCTATGCCTGTCCGGAATGCGGCGGGACGATGCATCGGGTTCAGGAATTGATCGACGTCTGGTTTGATTCGGGCGCGATGCCGTATGCCCAGTGGGGGTACCCGCTCAAGAATGAGGCTGAATTCAAGACCGAATTCCCGGCAGATTACATCTGCGAAGCCATCGATCAGACCCGCGGTTGGTTCTATTCACTGCACGCTATCAGCACGTTGCTGATGGATCAGGAAAGTTTCAAAAACGTGATTTGTTTGGGGCTGGTGCTGGATGAAAAAGGGCGCAAGATGTCGAAGCATGTCGGGAATGTGGTTTCGCCCTGGGAAGTGATGAAAGAGAACGGCGCCGATGCAATGCGCTGGTATCTGTTCACCTCCAGCCCTGCCGGACAGGAGCGCCGTTTCTCCTCGAATCTGGTGCATGAGGTGCTGCGAACATTCACGCTGCAGCTTTGGAACACCTACTCGTTTTTTGTGACCTACGCCAATTTGGACGGCTGGAAACCGGAACCGGGACAGGCGGTGGAACCCAGCGATCTGGATCGTTGGCTGCTTTCGGCGTTGAACGCGCTGGTACGTTCGATTACGAAGGCGTATGAAGAGTATGACGTGACCGCGGCGACCCGTCCGATCCAGGCCTTTGTGGATCAGCTTTCCAACTGGTATCTGCGCCGGTCACGCCGCCGTTTCTGGAAGAGCGAAGGGGACGCAGACAAAAACGCGGCTTACCAGACGCTCTACACAGCCCTGGTGACGGTGGCGAAACTGATTGCACCGGCTATGCCGTTTGTGGCGGATGAACTCTACCGGAATCTGGTCTGTTCGACAGATGCGCAGGCAGTGGAATCGGTTCATATGGCTGATTGGCCGACTTACGATGCGGCTCTGATCGATGAGCAGCTGAATCATGAGATGGATCTGGTTGTGGATTTGGCTTCGCTGGGTCACGCCGCGCGGAATAAAGAGAATCTGAAAGTGCGTCAGCCGCTGGCTGAATGCGCGTTCTCTGTTGGTTCAGCGGAGGATCGCCCGGTGGTTGAAAAGTACGCGGATATTCTGGAAGAAGAGCTGAATGTAAAAAAGGTACGGTTGCTGGATGCGGCTGCTGAGGCGATGGATTTCACGCTGAATCCGCAGCCGAAACAGCTGGGGCAGAAGTATGGCAAGCTGTTCCCTGCGCTGCGCAAAGCGATCCTGGCGTTGGAGCCGATGGAGGCAGGCAAAGCGTTATTTGAAGGAAATGCTGTGACGGTGAATGTCGACGGCGAGCCATTCGAAATTCTGGCGGATGAGGTCGAAGTGCGGGCCAATGCGCACGAGGGCTTTGTGGTGGCGTCGAGTGGTGCGAACATCGCTGCGCTGGATTCGCGTCTGACGCCTGATCTGGTGAAGGAAGGGCTGGCGCGGGAGTTCGTGCGCCGGGTGCAGGACCTGCGCAAGACTGCCGGGCTGGAGATTTCGGATCGTATTGATGTGATTTATGAAGCGAGTGCGCTGTTGGCTGAGGCGGTTGCGGAGAACGCGGCTTATATCGAGAATGAGACGCTGGCGCTGTCGCTGAATTCCGGTTCTGTGCCGGCTGACTGGGCGTCCGTTGAAGATGCGTTCGACGGTGAGACGGTTAAGGTCGGGTTGCGGAAGGCGCAGTAGGCACAGATACAGATAAGGATAAAGTTTAAACAGCGCGGGATCAAACGATCCCGCGCTGTTTATAACGCATGTTGGAATGCAACTCAGTTTCTCTGCCGATGATGTTACCGATGATTGTGTTGCTGGCGTTTTATGCTTGTCAGAGAAGAATGTGAGTACAGTATCTCTCTGTCCTAGTATGAAGTTATGCATGGATAAACATTATTTCCCCTTCTGATTGCGATATATCCCATTTTGATGCGGAATGCCTCTTTAAATTCATTATTGACACACTGGTTTTATCGTATTATACTGAAAATGGTTTATGGAACCGGTTTGCTAAAAATAGGCTGGAATTCGGTAAACGGCAAAGACAAAAGTTTTTCATCTGCTAATTATTTATTGAATTTAACTTAAAACTTATTAATATTTTATGATTTTTACATGAAATCCACGTTAGTCGTATAGTGGGAACGGTTTTATAATACTGAATTAAAAAGGTCCTTTATGACGTTAACAATTAAAGGGGTCGCAGAGCTGGCGGGAGTGTCCAAATCTACTGTGTCCAGAGTGCTCAATAATAAGGGTTATGTGAGTGAGGAGTCAAGACAAAAAATCGAGAAGGTAATTAAGGAGCACCAATATAAACCTTCAGCTGCAGCGGTGAGTCTTTCGAAACAGGAAAGTAATATCATTGGTGCGGTTATCCCTGAGATTGACAACCCTTTTTTTGCTGAGGTGTTAAAAGGCATTACTGGAATGGCTGATGAAAGTGATTTTTCATTAATCTATTGCGGCACGCAAAACAGTGGAGAGAAAGAATTAAAAGCGTTGGGAATGCTGGAACAGCAGCGTGTCAGGGGTGTTATTATTGCCCCGG
>CALCQT010000495.1 GCA_937894825.1 uncultured Anaerolineaceae bacterium | reverse complement strand
GCTGAAATGATGATGCAGATGAGTGTAGGTTCGTAAATTCATGATGAGGTGATTCTACCGGAGAGGTTTTGAACTGTCAACCCGGTGAAAGCGCGTATTGTGACATCCCAGTGTGTTTCATCGATTGATGTCCATCGACATGACCCGGATGGCGGTCAAATAATCACTTGTCCGCCATCCGGTATAAAAATTAAGGATAATCGAATAAGCGGACCTTTAGAGGCGCAGTGTCCGCAGCTGGCTCTCCATGCGCTGGCTGAGAACCTGTCTCAGATGATTTTTTTCTTCCTGCAGCACGATCTTGAAGTCCTCCGGCTGCAAATTGGGGAACAAACGGATCAATTCCTCAACGAAAAGGACCGAATCGCGCTCGGCGCGTTCCGCCAGATCATAGACGTCATCTTTGATGGTTGCTTTGGCCGCTTTTTCCAGCACCTTGTCGGCGTTTTTCAGCAGGTTGTTCTCGATCAGCAGATTCAGATATTGCTCGTCTTCTTCCGAGACCTCGACCGTTAATTCGTGGCTGCTTTCGTATTTCTTGAGAAGCGCGGTGTAAATGTCATAATGGCGGTCCTCATCCTTGGCCAGATTCTCAAAGAATTTGCCGCCAAATTTGCCGTCACTTGCAATCTGCCGATATAATGTGGCCACCGCCTTCTCGTTTTCAGCCATCATCTTAAAAAAATCGGAACCATTCCATTTCTTACTCATTTTTTCTCTCCTATTCTTATCTTTTTTCTGTGATAAATCGGTTGTATGGTTTCATTATAGCAAGATTATTTGCCAACTGCAACTGGTCAATAATCCGGTGTGTTTTACAGTGCAATGTGATGCTTTCCGGATTTTGGAACGGGAAAGCAGGCATGAGCGATCATGCCCATTTTGATCGCTTGTTTTGTTCGCTTTCTGTATGTCTTCTGACATGTTTCAAGAATTTTGTTGAATTAGATGGCGTGATCGGAGAGATACCCGTGATTCGCCAGAATGCGCAATCATAATCGAATTCCTGCGTATATTGACTTAAGAAGGCCGCATGAATTATAGTGGTATTCAGGTATTGGTAAAACGAAAGGAGTTAGACGATGGAACTCGGAAAAGACCTGCAAAACCTGCTGCTTCTGGGCATTGGCGCCGCGGCGCTGACGGCAGAAAAAGGCAAAGAAATTGTTGAAGAACTGATCAAAAGAGGTGAAATTACTGTTGAGCAGGGGAAAGCGCTGAATGAAGAGCTGAAACACAAGGCGAAAGAAGTTTTGAAAGACAGTGTTACGATCAATATCGTGCAGGAGGAGACGTTTGATAGTCTGCTCAATAATATCGATAAATTGTCTCCGGAACAGCTTGCCGTGCTGAAAGAAAAGCTCAACAATGTTCCTCCGCAGGATTCAAGCGAAAGCGATGAATAATTGTGCCGGAGCGGATCGGGGCGAAAGCGGCGGCAGGTTTCTGGAGATCTTAAATATCCTGCGAAAGAATGACCTGCAAACAGGAATCAGCCCCGAAAAACTGCGAAAAATACTGGAAGATTTAGGCCCGACGTTTGTTAAAGTCGGGCAAATTCTTTCCATGCGGAAAGATCTGCTCCCAAAAGAATATTGCGAAGAATTGACAAAACTGCGGTCCGATGTGACGCCGATGGGCATCGACGATGTGCGTTTTGTCATTGAGACATCCTGCGGCCGTCGGATCACGGAACTGTTCTCCTCCTTTGATGAAGACCCGCTCGGGTCAGCTTCCATTGCACAGGTTCATGCAGCGGTTTTAGTGGATGGTACACCGGTGGTAGTCAAAGTTCAGCGGATCGGCATTTATGAGACGATGGCACAGGACATCACCCTGCTGCGGCGGGCGATTGGGGTCGTCAAACTGGTCAGCGGCACCGGTGATTTGATTGATTTTGGGATGCTGCTGGATGAATTCTGGGCCATTACGCAGGAAGAGATGGATTTTCTGCAAGAGGCGCGCAATCTCGAGGAGTTCCGAGAGCGGAACGCGTCGATTGTCTATGTGAGCTGTCCGCGTCTTTATCGTGAATTGACGACCGATAAAGTGCTGGTGATGGAACATGTGGATGGGATCCCGGTCAATGACAAAGAATCACTGCTGGAAAACGGCTATGATCTTTCTGAAATCGGGTTGAAACTGGTCACGAATTACCTCAAGCAGGTGTCGGAAGACGGCTTTTTTCAAGCGGATCCGCATCCGGCGAATATCCTGATCCGGGGCGGAAAAATTGTATGGATTGATCTGGGCATGATGGGGCGGCTGAGCGCTCGAGATCGTAAACTGATCGAGCAGGCTGTCCCGGCGGTCCTTACGGGCGATTATGGAACGCTCAAAGATATTGTTCTGAAGTTAGGGCAGGTGCGCGGACGGGTGGATCATGATGCGCTGTATTCCGATATTGAGTTCTTTGTGGCGCGTTATGGGGAAGCAGAAATCGGCGAGTTGGATGCCGCGGTCATTATGGAGGAGGTCTTTGACATGGTCCGACGACATCAAATCTCCATGCCGCGCGGATTCTCCATGCTGGGGCGCGGTGTTGCTATGCTCGAAGGGTTGGTCGCCGATATTTGTCCGGAACTCAGTTTTTTCGACCTGGTGATCAATAATTACTCCGGCAGCCTGTGGCGCAGGGTGGATTGGAAAAAGGAGCTGAGAAATACATCCTATGCGACATTCGATTCGGGACGGAAAGCGCTGGAAATTCCCGCGCTGCTGTCGGACCTGCTGAAGAATTCGAACAAAGGGCGGGCAAAACTAAATCTGGAGTTCATCGGGACGCGGGATTTTGCCAAAGCCGCGAATGCGCTGATGGATAAACTCATCGCGGGGATGATCATCGCGGCGCTGATCATCGGCTCCAGCCTGATCTGTCTGTCGGACGCTTTTCCGCGGGTGTTGTCTGTGCCGCTGCCGGCTGTTTTCGGCTTTTTTCTTGCGTTTTTGTTGACCGTTGGTCTGATTGTTCAGAATCGCAGGAATCGGTTTTAACGGACGCCAAAAATCCGATCTTAACATGGTGCGGGTGGCAAAAGTAAAAATATTTATCATCAAAGGTAATCTTTAACGATCATTTCGGGGCTGAAATAAGCCAGAGCAAATTCTTAGGAAAAAAATAACTGATTTTCGAATAACTTTCCTCTGGATGTTATCAGACCCCTGCTGGGTTTTGAGGGTCTCGAACGAAGTGAATGCAAAGCTCCGCCTCGAAAACGGCGTTCCCCAGCCGTTTTCGAGAGTCGTCCTTACAGGATGTAAACGAAGATGACAAAATATAGAACAAACACTCAAAAAACTGTACTTTTGACACCCACATCTTAATATGAACCGTTGCTTAAATTTCAAGGATAATATTTAATTTTGACACATTGATCATGCGGTATTTGGAGGAATATGAGTAAAGGGGATGACTATCGAAGGGATTTACGCAACCTGGAAAATTGGGATGCCTATCTGCTGGCGGAATCCGGGCTGCCGGGGCCGCGCGGAAATATTGAATTGGCTCAGGTTGTCGCCGACGAGGGAGATGTGGCATTGTTCCTGCGTTATCTTGAATATACAGCGGACGTGGCGCCGGTGAATTCGCCTTATGAATTCCTTCCATTCTGTGGTGTGATCGGATTGGGGCGGTTAACGGCAGAAGGGTCAAGCATGTATTTGCCATTGTTACGGAAGTTCGCGGCGGACACTCGCTGGCGCCTCCGCGAAGGTGTCGCGATGGCTTTGCAGCGCTGGGGGGACACCGATGTCGATGCCCTGATTGCAGAGATGCATGTTTGGAGTTCCGGGACGCCACTGGAACAACGCGCGGCAGCGGCTGCGATCTGTGAACCGCGCTTGCTGAGGACGCCGCAGGCAGCGCTGGCTGCACTGCAGATTTTGGATACCATCACCGGCTCGATTGCTGGTGTTAAAGATCGCCGAAGTGAGGAATTCAAAGCGCTACGAAAAGGGTTGGGATATTGTTGGAGCGTGGCCGCCGCCGCTTCCCCGGAAGAGGGAAAAGCGGCATTGGAAAAATGGTTTTTGTCTGAGGATAAGGATATTCGCTGGATTATGCGGGAAAATCTGAAGAAGAACCGGCTGGTGCGGATCGATCCGGACTGGGCGGATGCCTGGCTGGCAAAAATGGCTTAATCCGGAATCTTTCGGACATCTGGTAGAATTCATAGCAAGTCTCTTTGCGGTTGTCACGGACCCGGATGTCTGTGACAATAAGGGAGAAGCTGGTTCAAGTCCAGCGCTGTGCCGCAACTGTGACCCTGGGTCGACCGGGGAAGTCAGGATTCCGCCGCAAAATGAACGCCTTCTCGAGCAGGGAGGACGGTTTTTCGTGGAATAAGATTGACTGCTCGCTTATTTGAGTTGAGCAGTTTTTGTTTTTCTGATGCCTTCAGTCGGAACCTTTTCATTTGTGCTGACCGCAGCCCTTTGCGGTTGGTGAATGTTCAACCGATTTGATCAGGAAGAACGGTTCCCTCTCATAAAAAAATGATTGGATTTTGCTTGCCAGGAGCATTCCTGTGGATTGGAGCGTTATGGAATTTGAAAAACGGGTGGTTTATTTTGCCGGCGCCGGTCCGGGCGATCCTGAGTTGATTACGGTCAAAGTTTTGCGGCTGATTGAATCGGCGGATGTCATCCTGTATGCCGGTTCGCTGGTGAACCCGGAGATTCTGACCCATGCCCGGCCGGGGGCGATCCTGCTCAGTACAGCCCGTATGGACCTCCCTTCGCAAATCCTGCAGATGGAGCGGGCTGTGGAAGCGGATCAGATCATCGCCCGACTGCACACCGGCGATCCTTCGATTTATGGTTCGATCAGCGAGCAGATCCGTGAACTGGATGCGCGCGGGATCCGCTGGAAAATCATCCCGGGTGTAAGCGCCGTTAATGCGGCCGCGGCGGCTTTAGGCATTGAATATACGCTGCCGGAAAGCTGTCAATCACTGGTATTGACGCGTCTTTCCGGCAAAACCCCCATGCCGGAAAGCGAATCACTGCGTTCTTTCGCGAAACACCGCTGCAGCCTGTGCCTGTTTCTGAGCACGGCCATGATCGGGCGCGTGGTTGAGGAATTGACCACGGCCGGTTATACGGCCGATACGGAAATCGCCGTGATCTATCGGGCCAGTTGGCCGGACGAGTGGGTGATCCGCGGCACGCTGCGGACGATCGAAGCCCAGCTTGCGGAAGCGGAAATCACCCATCAGGCACTGATCGTCGTCAGCCCGGCGCTGGCGGGGACAGCAGGCACGGACTCGCATTTATACGGGACGTATCAGCAACCGGCGGCATCCCGTGAAGGGATTGCGGTGGTCACGCTCAGCCTGGATGCGGTCGCGCTGGGCGCGAAAATCGCGGCCGCATTGCCGGAGAGCACGCTGTTTGTGCCGGAAAAATTCGCGGATCGAACTGACCTCCCGGTTGGAAAAGCCAATTTTTTCGGCGATGGGATCCGCAACATGCTGCAGGAAGCCTTCCGGCGTTTTGATTCGCTGATATGTATCATGGCCTCCGGCATCGTGATTCGCGAGCTGGCGCCGGTGCTGAAAAATAAACATAGCGATCCGGCGGTATTGGTGCTGGATAACAACGGGGAATCTGTGGTGAGTCTGCTCAGCGGTCATCTGGGCGGCGCCAACCGGCTGGCGGAGAAAGTGGCGGCTATTACGGGCGGCAGCGCCATCATCACAACGGCCAGCGATACCCAGGCGATCTATCCGCTGGATGTGCTGGCCGCTGAACAAAACTGGCGTGTCCTGACGCCGGGGCGTATGACCGGGATGCTGGGCGCATTGGTCAATCGTGAACCGGTCGTTTGCCTGACGGATTTCCCGCTGGAGGAGGATTCGGATTTGAGACGGCTGCCCTGGCAGATCCTTTCCGGCAGGGAAAATCCGCCGCAGCCTTGCCCGAATCTGGTCGTGATTACGGATCGCATTGTTCCGGATGACATCAAGGATAAATATGCACCGCTGATCCTTTGCCCGCGCAGTCTGACCGTTGGGGTCGGTTTCAACCGCGGCACTTCCGCGGAAGAGATCGAAGCCGGCTGCCGGCAGACCTTGCTGAACAATGGGCTGCTGTTCGAAGCGCTGGACTGTGTTGCCACCATTCCGGAAAAGGCGGAAGAAGACGGCTTTCAGGCTTTCGTTTCCCGCTGGAAGCTGCGGAGCCAGGTTGTTTCGCATGACGAGATCCGGCGGATCGAGAATGTGCCCACGCCGTCCGTTTATACACAGGAACTGTTCGGAATTGCCGGGGTGGCGGAACCCTGCGCACTGGTCGCCTCCGGACGGAAAGCATTGCTGGTTCCCAAGGTGAAATATACGAATGTGACGGTGGCTGTGGCAAGAAAGGAAATGACGCTGTGATTGGGACGATTTCTGTGATCAGTATTGGTCCGGGGGACAACGATTGGATCCCGCCAGCCGTTCTGCGCACACTGGAACAAGCCGATGTGATGGTCGGGTATAAGACTTATCTGGATCTGATCCGTGATTTTCGTCCGGAGGTACCGCGCGAATACAGCGGTATGCGGCAGGAAACGGAACGGGTGGAACGGGCCATCGCCTTGGCACGTTCTGGCAAGCATGTGGCAGTCATTTCCGGCGGCGACGCCGGAATTTACGGCATGGCGGGGCTGGTGATTGAAAAAGTCACGCAGTTGGGATGCGATTCTGAGATCGCGGTGAATATTCTGCCGGGGATTTCCGCGTTGAATGCCGCGGCCGCCTTGCTGGGGGCGCCGCTGATGAACGACTTTGCGGTCATCAGTCTGTCGGATTATCTGACGCCGCTGGATACGATTCTGTCTCGGCTTACGGCAGCGGTACAGGCGGGCTTTGTGTTGTGCCTGTATAACCCGCGTTCCCATGTGCGCACGACCCCTTATGATCGGACGCTGGAAATTTTGAATCGGGCGCTGCCGCCGGAGACGCCGGTCGGCATCGTGAAAGATGCCTTTCGCCCGGATCAGGCTGTAAGCTGTGTGCCGCTGGCCGAGCTGCCCATGCAGGAGGTCCGTATGAATTGCATTCTGATCGTCGGTAACGAGACGACCCGGATGCTGCATGGAAAGATGGTAACCCCGCGTGGATATGGGGCGAAGGAATAAATCAGAGATCAGGAGCGCGATGGACGTATCCGTCGGGAAAAAAATTGAGCATGAAAGTTTTCGCATTATTCGTTCGGAGCTGAAGCCGAACCATTTCAGTGAAGAAGAACTGGCGGTCGTCACGCGCGTCATCCACGCCACCGGCGACTTTGAATATGCCGATAACATTCGATTTGCGGTGGAGGCGATACCGTCAGGGCTGCGCGCGCTGCGGGAGGGCCGTCCGATCATCACGGATGTGGAGATGGTCAAAGCCGGCGTTAATCGGGCTTATTCTGGCGGGGCGCTATGTTGGATGCATGACGCGGAAACGGTGGATTTTGCAGCGGAACGTGGGCTGACACGCGCTACGGCGGCTTTCCGGCTTCATCAGGCGCAGCTTGCGGGGGCAATTATCGCGGTTGGGAACGCGCCGACTGCCTTGCTGGAGCTTCTGCGGCTGGCTGTTGAAGAAGCGGTTCGTCCGGCGCTGGTGGTCGGAGTGCCGGTCGGTTTTGTCAGCGCCGTTGAATCCAAGGATCTGCTGTATCAAAGCGATCTGCCCTTTATCACGGCGTTGGGACGAAAGGGCGGTTCGCCGGTGGCGGCGGCCATCCTGAACGCGCTGATGACGCTGCGCTAATAATGTATGGTTTCCGAAGATAACCTTTTAACGCAACAGGATATTGCCTGGGTTTGTTCGGCATTGCGTGTCAGACCAGAGCAGGTCACCCGAACTGAGAAAAATGATTCCGGGCTGAATAACGACACCTATATTCTGAATGTCGATGGGAGGCGGTATTTTTATCGCGTTCCCGGTTTTGGCACCGAACTGTTTTGTGACCGCCAGCGGGAATGCCTGGCGTACCGCTTGTGCGAGCCGTTCCGGATGACGGATGAAGTGGCGGTCTTTGACGTGACGTCAGGCCGTAAGCTGTCGCTTTATTATTCGGGCAGTCACACGGTGCGAACGGAGAACTTGACGGAATTGCAGGCCGCCATGGATTTGCTGCGGCGCTTTCATGCGCTGCCGCTGGATTTTGGCACGCGGGACAATCATTTTGATCGCCTGCTTCGTTATGAACAGTTTGCGCTGGGCGCGGGTGCGCGGTTCGACGCGGATTTCTACGCGCTGAAAAAAGAAGTGCTGATGCTGCGGGAACCGATTGAAGCCATCCCGCTCGATTTCTGCCCGGTGCATGGCGATTTTCTGCCGGATAACGTGCTGATCCGGCCGCAGGCGGAGCCGATCCTGCTGGATCTGGAGTTCGCGGCGATGGGTGACCGATTCGAGGATCTTGGGACATTCTGTCATCATGGTGATTTGCGCCCGGAGGCGGTGGCGCGGCTGCTCAGGTTGTATCTGTTGCGGGAGCCGGATGCCGCTGAGCGGTTTAAGACGTTCGTTTTCTGCGCCACCGCCGGGCTGATGTGGTACGGCTGGGCAATGTATAAACTGGCGACCGGCGGAGACCGACGGATCTATCAGGCGTTTGCCGACCGTTCGCTGGCTTATTGTGCGGAGATGCTGCCGCTGGCGATAAAAAATGAAAAGGAGCTGTGAACGATCCCCGGTCAGCTGCAGCTCCTTTTTTGTATCAGTACCTTTTGAGTCCGGCAGGTGAAAACGGGCTCAATTCGGGTTAATCAAAACTGTCCACCTCAAACTGCCAGGGGCCGATGATCTCTCCTTCCGCGATCCGGTTGAGTTCTTTTTGAGCCTCCTCGGCGGTTATTTTTTCGGCGTTATACCCCGTCAGGGCTAATACCGAGTTTTCCATAAGGTTCTGAATGCTTGTCGCGGAACAATTGGCTGTGATTTCATTTTCTTTAATCATAGGATTGGTGTCCATCCTGCACAATAACTCCTCGCAGGCCGGCATTTCTCTCCGAATGGGCGAAATAGCGTCGATCGAAATCAAAATCGGCGGGGTCTGGTTCATTTCCTTATCAACCATATTCGAGAACGAGATAGCCATACAGCGCTTACCGGTTCTGGTGCCGTCCGGATAATCAAACTCGCCAAGCTTCACCGGACCTCCTGCCGGGTATTCCTTGCCGCCAATCCGGATGGATCTTGACCGGGCCTGCCAGTCGCCCGCGTCCGGCACGATAAAACAGACCGCCACCTCAACTGCCGGATAAAAAACTTCTACCCAGGAGTTTTTATCCTCAATATCTTCGAGATATTCGTAAGAATGCTCTGTGGATTTCACCCAGAGACGATATCAATCAAATTACAGTAGGGGCTGACGTCTACCTGATAGACTTCCGGCGGCTGATATTCCGGTGTTTGAAAGCCCACCAGCAGAATAACCTGCAGCGCCGTAAATACGACGATCAAAGTTCTTTTCATTTTTCCTCTTTTCTTTCATTTTTTTCTAATAGTACCCGGTGCATTCTCCATACTGACCGCCGAGAGGACCGTTATAACTGAGGTCCAGCGTCGATACACCGCAGGCGCTGGCCGGAATTTCTTCTCCGTAAAGCATACGCGTGAGAATTTGTTCTCCGTTTGCGATTGGCCCGTTGGAAGTATCGTTCATGACCGACTGGGACCCGCTGCTGGAATAGGTGGTTCCAACGACCTTGGCGTTTTGTCCGGAGTCATTTTTGACGCGTCCCCACTTGGCATCGCAGCTATAACTGTATGAAGCCCTCAGTTCAATATAAGCTTGCAGGAAGCCCGGTCTTCCGGGATAAAGCAGATATGCATTATTTGGCGTGTATGCGGCACACCCCATATAGTTCGGATACAGTCCATAGCAGGATGTCCTGTGGCAGCCTGCGCGCTGGCTGAGCGCCAGGGTGCCGTCCTCGATCCGTTGATCCGGATAGGTGGCGGATTCATTGATGAGCACCGGCGGATTCTCCGGTTGGCTTTCGCTGAATGTCACGGACCCTTCCGGATAAGGGGCCGATTCCGAGATAATGGAAAGCGAACCCTCCAGTGGGATTTCCGTAATCGTGACAACCCCCTGCGAACGGGAAGAGGGCTCGGTCCCCGCGCCTGTTTGGGCGACCGGGATAAAGGCAGCGCTTAGACAGAAAATCTTCAGACACAAAAACAGGGGAATTTTATTTTTCATGGCAAACCTCCTGAACTTTCATCTGCATTCATTAGACGAAATTGAATGCAACGTAGTTCCGGCGATTTTTATACGAGGCGATCGGCTGATGGAGCGCTGCGGATGAAAATTATTAATGGCGGCGAAAAGCAGTTCCGTTTTTTTACAAACTGTTGAGCATATTTCGGATCAGCACCCCCACCACGTCGGCAAACTTCTCCGGTGAATGAATACGGGCCAGATTGTGACCATAGATCTTTTTCGCGGCCGGCAGATCCTCATCCAGTCCGGTGAAAATGCAGATGATCGGGATGCCCTGCTGCCGACCCTGATTCACTTCCGCCGCTACGTCATTGACACCGAGTGAATCCGCGTAAGCGAATTCATCAGGGTTATAGCCATTACCGGCGATGCCCTGTGGATCGAGCGGTTTGCCGTCCGAGAGGATGATCAGCAGTTTGTGCTCGCTGGGCGTTTTCTTCATGCGGTGAATCGCAGTGCGGACTGCCAGCCCGTCCCGGTTGCAGCCGGAGGCGTGATAATTGAAGATCCGCTCATTCTTCCCGCTTTCGTCATAATCGCGCAGCAAATTGATGACTGTATAGACATTTCGGGTGCAGAAAGAATAGACGCTGACCGGAATCTGGCAGCGCGTCAGGCTCTCGGCGATAATATAAGCTTCCGTGGCGATGATTTCCTGCCGGTTCTGTTGGGAACCGGATGCGTCCAGCAGCAGATCCACGCTCAGGCTGCCGATTTCGTTCTTTTGCTCCTTCAGGAAGACACGGCTATCGTCCAGATAGCAGGTGCGCCAGATCTTTCCGGTGGATCTGCTGCTGGACGCATCCGG
>CALCQT010000494.1 GCA_937894825.1 uncultured Anaerolineaceae bacterium | reverse complement strand
TCCAGAACAAAGTCCAGCTCATCCAGATCCAGCAGCAGATCCTGCATCCACAGGCAGGCCCGTTTTCCCACCGTCACCAATTGCGCCGGCTGCAGATGGGTATATCCCAGCGTCGGCAGCGCTTTGTAGCGCTCCGCAAAGACGCCCAGTCCGGCGATAACCGCGCTCAAATCATTGCGCAGACGACGCAGCCCTTCGCGATAGAGAATCAGGTCCGCATTGTCGGTCACATAGCAACTGGTCGCGCCCAGATGGATAATCGGTGCCGCGGTCGGGCAGACGATCCCATAAGCATAGATATGGGCCATGACGTCATGATGAATTTCCCGCTCTTTTGCCGCCACGACAGCGTAATCAATATCCCCGGTATGCGCTTCCAACTCAGTCACCTGCGCCGCGCTCACCGGCAAGCCGAGCCGATGTTCAGCCCTGGCCAGCGCCACCCACAGCTTGCGCCAGGTCGTATACCGCCGGTCCGGGGAAAACAAAGCCGACATTTCTTTCGAGGTATAGCGGGTATTCAACGGGCTTTCGTACTGATCCTGTCGCTCCGTCATCGATCCCTCAAAATGATTTCATCCCGACCCGGTCCCACGGAAATATAGCTGATCGGGCAGCCGATTTCTTTCTCGACCAATTCAATATAATCCCGCGCAGCTGCCGGCAGTGCGGCATAATCCCGCACAGGACTGATATCTTCCTTCCAGCCCGGAACATTGCGATAGACCGGTTTTGCATCATCCAGTTCGGAATGGAACGGGAACTCCTGCGTGACCCGTCCGTTGACCTCATACCCGGTGCAGATCGGAATTTCATCCAGGTAAGACAAAACGTCCATCTTCGTCAGCGCAATTTGCGTCGCGCCCTGCACATTCACGCCATACCGGGTCGCGACCAGATCCAGCGGACCAACCCGCCGCGGTCGCCCGGTGGCGGCGCCATATTCTCCGCCCGCTTCGCGCAGTTTTTCGGCTTCCGGTCCAAACCACTCCGCCACAAACGGCCCTTCGCCGACACAGGTGGAATAAGCTTTCACAACACCAATCACCGAATCGATCTTCAGGCTCGGCGCACCGGATCCGACCGGCGCGTAAGCGGCCAGCGGCGTAGATGAAGAAGTATAAGGATAAATACCATAGTCAATATCCCGTAAAGCTCCCAATTGCGCCTCAAAAAGGACGTTTTTCCCTTCCGCGGACGCTTTTCGCAGCAAAATACCGGTATCCGTAATATGCGGGAGCAACGGGGCGCCGAAGCGGTCAAGCCATGCCATCGTTGCATCCAACACAACCGGCGCTGCGCCATAAACATTCTGAATGGTCAGATTCTTCCACTCCAGCACACTCGCAACATGCGCTTTCAGTTTCTCAGGATATTGTAATTCGCCGATATGAATGCCTTTTTTCTGATACTTGTCCCCATAAACCGGCGCGATCCCGCGCTTGGTGGAACCATATTTTTTATCCCCCAGACGTGCCTCTTCCAGCGCGTCCAGTTCGCGATGGAACGGAAAAACGATCGTGGCCCGATCACTGATCTTCAGGTTATCCGCGGAAACCGAAATGCCCGCATCCCGTAGCCTGCCGATCTCACCACAGAGGGGTTCCGGATCGACCACCGTACCGGTACCAAGAATATTGATCACCTCGCCGCGGAAAATACCGGAGGGAATCAAATTTAACGCGAATTTTCCATATTCGTTAATTACCGTGTGTCCGGCATTATTCCCGCCCTGATAACGAACAACAACATCATAGTCTCGGGAGATCAGGTCAACCATCCGCCCTTTTCCTTCATCTCCCCAATTGATTCCTACAATCGCACAGGTTGCCATTTTATTTAAACTCCTATTTCTTCCTGGACATCAGGATTTCCTTCACGGAAGGCCGCCGTCCGGATTTTTCCCGTTTAGGGAAACGATTCACGCCACACATCCACGGTAAACGTGAGATGAGCGACCGGAAAACCGGTTGTGATAACAGAACGGAACTTCAAAATTCAAATTGCCGGTTAAAACAGAATCATCAACTTCTATTATAAATCCAGCCGTCTTTTCTGAGACTGACAGTTCAAAAAATGATTCAATCTTTGGCAGGATCAGAACCTGACAGGAAAATGGACTTATTATGTCTGACCACAGATCAGCGGTAATCCACATGGAACAAATGATCTTTTATCGTTTAGAATATTAACGGATATGATTTTTGATCATCGATTCCCGTAAAACCACAGCCAGACCTGAAGGAGAGCCATGCGGATCACCACCGAACAAAACGATATTTCAGAAGTCCTCTTTTCCGAAGAGGTAATCAAAGAAAGAGTAGAGGAGCTTGCCAGACAGCTTACCATTGATTACGAAGGGAAAGATCCGCTGATGGTCTGCGTCCTCAAGGGAGCATCCTTCTTTTACGCCGACCTGTGCCGCAGCATGAAATGCCGCCTCTTCATGGATTTTATCGCCGTTTCCAGCTATGGCAGCAATGCCCGCTCCACCGGCGTGGTCCGGATCATCAAGGATCTGGACAAAAATATCACCGGGCGTCATGTCGTGATCGTCGAAGATATTATCGATTCCGGGCTGACGCTCAAATACCTGACCGAACTGCTTTCGGCCCGCAAACCGACCTCGATCAAAACGATCTGCCTGCTGGATAAAATCACCCAGCATAAATGCGAGATTCGTCCGGATTATTGCGGTTTTAATATGCCGGACCATTTTGTGGTCGGTTATGGGCTGGATTATTCGGATTACTACCGAAACCTGCCTTATATCGGCATCCTGAAACCGGAAACCTATCAGTCGTAACTTTCTTCAGACTTTGCCGCTCAATCAATTTTCCGGGCAGAATAACATTTTTGAAATAAAATTGTGATTTAATACGTATACATAGTAAGTATTAAAATGAAACCTTATAAATGATTCAGGGAGAAGAAATGGAAAATTATCAACCCGAAAAACCGAGAAAAGTTCAAAATCCGGTTAAATTCAACAAAACAGGCACAATCGCCCTGATTGTGCTGTTTGTACTTGTGGCAGCTTTTGTTACCTTCAAACCGGTCTATATCATGAAAGGACTCGGACAACAGGAAATGGGTGTAAAAATCCGCGCCGGCGAAATTGTTGATATCGTCGGTCCCGGCGGTATTTACAGTGATTTCGGCCTTTACGTCAAAATGGAAAGCTACAACATCGAAGGCGTCTGGTTTCAGGTCGAAGATGATGAAGTCTTCACAAAAGATATGCAGCCGGTCTTCGTTGAAATTCGCGGACAGGTCTTCCGCCCGTCACTCACCAGCGTTAAAAACACCAAAGCAGACGGGAGCGTTGAGTATTTCAGCAAGGATGAAATTTCCCGCCATTTTGTGAACTACCGCCGGATTTACACCAGCAACGAAACGCTGGAAAGCCAGATGGATGGCTTTTCCCGTCAGGCAATGAAGGTCTGCGTCGGGCAGAACGACCTGCGCGGGAACGCTGTTGCTGAAGGTCGTGATTTTCTGCGCAGTTGTATCGAAGAGGAACTGGAAAAATTGACGCGCGAGATCGGCATGTACGTCAACAACATCGTCGTGACCGACGTGCAGGCTTCCGACCAGGCGATGGTCGTCATTAATGAAACCAACCAATACCTGCTGGATGCCGAAAAGGCCAAAGCCCAGGCGCAGAAGCTGGAGCAGGAAGGAAAGGCCAACGCTGTCCAGAAGGAAGCAGAGATCCGCGTTCAGCAAGCCGCCGCGCAGGAAACTGCCCGCCAGCGTGTGATTCTGGCAGAGCTGGAAGAACAGGAACTGATTGCAAAGCGCGCGGTGCTGGAAGCGGAAAAACAGAACGCCATCCTGGAACAGCAGTTGAACACGGAAAAAGCCAAAGCGGCTACCGAGCTGGCGAAATCCGACTTGGCGAACACGCAATTACTGGCGCAAATTTACCAGGACAACCCGTCCTATTATCAATATCTGATCGCGCAGCTGAACGCCTCCGCAATCAAACAGACCGACAAATTCATGATCGTTCCGGAAGGAACCATTCCACAGATCGTCCTCGGACAGGACGTCATCCCGACTGTATCCGTCGGCGAGTAACTACAAATTCCATAAAAAAGCCCCGATTTTTTTCGGGGCTTTTGTGTTTCTTCAGATTTGACGATTTGCGGTACCACGAGCAATCAACCTAAACTTGGACTGCCGGACAGTTAATTACCTGCTTCCAGAGCGATGACCACAATCCCAAAGAACGGAGCCAGCTCTTCTGTTCGAATGATTTTGAGACCACACTCGAACAACCATGTTTCCAATTCGGCGATGCTGTAAAACCAATTATCTTTTGGCGTATACGCCTTCATATCCTGCCATGTATAGATTATTCCTTCTTCCAGAGTGGGTTCGATATACTTCTGATAGACATCCCGCGGCGTTGTTCTACGTAACAAATAGCGATAAACCTCATTAAAGCGTTCAATCTCTTTTTCGGCGTCAAACAGGATGATCGGATCACATAAAACAAAGCGCCCATTCGGATTCAGCATGTTGGCGATATTCTGTAGAGCAGTAATTTTGCGATCGTAGCTAACCTGATGAAAGACCAGAGAACTGATCACCCAATCAGCTTTTCCGGCATAATTCGGTTCTTCAAAACTGCCTTGAATATACTGAATCGCGCTTTCGGCGCTCCGCCGTTTCGCTGCACGGATATTCGCCGGATCCGGCTCGATTCCGACAACATTCCTTGCGTATTTTGCAGCGGCAAGCGCAAAGTTCCCCCACCCACAGCCGATATCAACCAGGGTATCCGTATCCCGAACATCGCATAAAGAGCGCATTTTCTCGACCAATAACGATGTGCTTTCAAACGTATCTCTTCCATCCGGACTTATCAGATGATGCACATATTGATCTAAAACAGCGTCCCAGGCTTCCTTCATGAGGTTCCTCCTTACAGCTTTCCTCTAAAAATTCACTCGTTCTCAATCGTACATCAATCTTGTCCCG
>CALCQT010000493.1 GCA_937894825.1 uncultured Anaerolineaceae bacterium | reverse complement strand
ACTCCGATATACGCCGCGGCGGCGGCTGCACCACCCAGCTCTCCCTGAATCCGATGAATGTTCGCTGCAGGAACGGGCAACTTCGCAAACAGTGCTGCGGCAGCCTGCGCATAATTGCTTTCGGGATCCTGCGGAGGAACGCAGCGTTCATCCCCCCAATAAAATTGAACTGCAGTCCAGTCAACCGACGATCGGTACGGTTCGGCAGCCAACAACCGATAGACGCCCAGCGGCGTGCCCCCGCCGGAAAGCGCCACGAATGCCAGTCCGCGTGCTTTGATAGCCTGATTGACGATCTCCGCAAACTGAGCTGCAGCAGACTGATTGAATTCATCAATTGTGTCATGAATCATAATATTCAAATGCGTTGTCATCCGGCAACCTCCAATCCTGTATATAATCGAACAAGGACGGACGATTTGCAAAGCAAAGCGTTTGTCCGCGTGCAAGTGTAAGTGATCATAACATCACCTATACATCGATTTTAACCGATTGCGGCCGCCCCCGGGCATGCAACCGGGGATCTATTCAAACACAGCGGATGCTGGAAATTTTTGGAGAGCAATGGCAAACTCAATTTCTATTATTATTTTCGGGATTACCGGTGACCTGGCACATCGCAAACTGATCCCCGCACTTTTTAACAATTATCAGAAGGGCCGGCTGTCCGAAAATTTTCCCATTGTCGGATTCGCCGGCCGCGACTGGTATGACGACCAGCTCCGGGCCTCGCTGCATGAAGGCGTGAACGACTATGCCGATTTCAAAATCAACGAAGAAACCTGGCAATCCTTTGCAAAAAAAATCCATTATTTCCGGGGAGATTTCGGCGATGCCGAATCTTGTGAACAATTAGCACTGAAACTGGAAACGCTTGAGACGGAACCCGCGGACCGCTTATTCTACCTGGCCACCCCACCGGGATTCATCATCGCGATCATTGAAAACCTTGGGAAAAGCGGCCTGACCCGGGAGAACGGCGGCTGGCGGCGTGTGGTGATCGAAAAGCCCTTTGGAACCAGCCTGGAGTCCGCGCACAAACTCAATCAGGAGATTCATCGTGTGCTGCGCGAAGATCAGATTTATCGCATCGACCATTATCTTGGAAAAGAAACGGTACAGAACATCCTGGTCATTCGCTTTGCGAACACGATTTTCGAACCGGTTTGGAACCGGAATTACATTGACAATGTCCAGATCACCGTGGCCGAAAAAGTCGGACTGGAAAACCGGGCAAAATACTATGATTCCGTTGGCGTCCTGCGCGACATGTTCCAGAATCACCTGCTGCAGCTCCTGTCACTGGTCGCCATGGAGCCGCCATCGTCCTACCGCGCGGATGATCTGCGGGATGAAAAAGCAAAGGTACTCAGGTCGATCCGAAAAATCCCAACCGAACAAATCTGCTATGAAACCGTCCGCGGACAATACCGGGGCTACCAGGAAGAGGAAGGTGTTGCGCCAGGTACAAAAACAGCTACCTACGCCGCAGTTCGTTTCTATGTGGATAATTGGCGCTGG
>CALCQT010000492.1 GCA_937894825.1 uncultured Anaerolineaceae bacterium | reverse complement strand
TGGTGATGCTTTTCGCGGTCAAAAGTGGCTTTCGGATCGCGGTTTTCAAGGTAGCGGTAAACAATGGTCAGAATTCGTTCGACGGCCTGATCCAGAATCTTCTCATCCAGGGCCCCATTTTTCACCGCTTCGACCACCAGCCGGTCGGTACGCTCGCCGCTGGCGGGCATTTCCAACTCCAGCCCGGCGATGATGCCCTGGACGTGGTCGTTGACCGCACCCCAGTCCGTCATGGTGTAACCGTCAAAACCCCATTCATCCCGCAGAATATCAGTCAAGGTTTTTTTGTTTTCACTGCCATAGATGCCGTTGATTTTGTTATAGGAGCACATGACGGTCCACGGTTTTCCGCCTTTCACCGCGCCTTCAAAACTGGCCAGATAGATTTCACGCATCGTGCGCTCATCCACCCGCGCGTCCACGGCCATGCGGCGGGTTTCCTGATTGTTCAGGCAGAAATGTTTCAATGATGTACCGACATGTTTCGATTGAACGCCGCGGATATGGGCGGCGGCCATCTCGCCGGAGAGGTAAGGGTCTTCCGAAAAATATTCGAAGTTGCGGCCGCACAAAGGAGATCGCTTGATGTTGGCGCCCGGCCCCAGGATCACGCTCACGTTCTCCGCCTGACATTCTTCGCCGAGCGTTTCGCCTACCCGCGTCAGCAGCTCACGGTCAAAAGAACTGGCCAGACCGGCAGCGGTTGGGTAGCAGACGGCGACAATACTGTCGTTCATCCCGACATGATCGCCGCGGCCAATGTCCTGTTTGCGCAGCCCGTGCGGACCGTCGGATACCATGACGGCGGGGATTCCCAGCCGTTCCACTGACTTCAGATGCCAGGAATCTTTTCCTGAACACAGACCGGCTTTTTCTTCCAATGTCATCTGCGCCACGATTTTTTTCACATCCATAAAAATCTCCTTGTCAAATCAAAAAGAATTCTTTTTTACAATTTCTGCCTGCGATAGCAGTTTCATTCGGTCAGACTACTATAGAAAACACAGGTTAATTAATGCGCGATGTCGTAAACCGATCGGACCGTCAGATGCTCAAGCGTTCCCTGCAAAACCCGGATCCGGCGGCTGCCGGCGTTCATGTCAAACCAGTTGTCCTCCAGTTTCAGGTCCCCTTGTGCGTTGTCGATGAAAACGCCTTTGGCGAAGGCGCCCGCCTCGACAACGATTTCACGCTCTTCCGCATACACTTTCAGCTGCGGATCACGGAAATTGAAGTGCTTGGGTGCACAGAGCAAAACAGACCCGCCCGAAATTTCTTTCTCTCCGCGATGAAGCGAAAAACTGATCAGGTCTTCATAGGTCGAAAAATTTGGAAATTCGATCTCATCAAGGCTTTTTGCCGAAAGCGGCGGAACGGTGATCTCAAGCCGTCCTTCCGCTTTGACCTCTGAAAGCGTGTTGCGGTGCGTCCAGACAATCGTGCAGCGCTGCGCTTCGCGCGTGTCATTGACCACATTGAAGGTCACGACGTTCTTCACCGGTTGGATCCGTTCATTGTTGATGTCCGGATAAAGCGTATGTTCGCCGGACTCCAGCGCCGTTAGCAGCAACGGCGCGAAGAAGCGTTTGGCGGCATAATGCAGTGCTTTCCAGCGTCCGTAATAATCGATGGAGGACCAGGAAATCACCGGCCAGCAGTCGTTCAGGCTCCAGATGATGGTTCCCATGCAGCAGCCGCGAATGCTGCGCCAATATTCGACGCCGCAGCGGATGGCCTCCGCCTGGAGCAGTTGCGAAGTGTAGACCAGCGAGGCGAAATCTTTCGGATAAAGAAAGGTCTGCTGGATGTATTTCATAATTTTGCCGTTTGCCGCGGCGTTGCGCTGATGCTTTTCCATGATGCGCGAAAAAGCGTTGCGGTCCTCGGGAAGCGTGACCGCTTCCAGCGTCTGTAACGGCGGATAGGCCTGGAACCCGAATTCTGAGACGTAACGGAAATTGTATTTGCGGTATTCGGTGAACGGTTTTTCTCCGTGCCAGACGTCCCAATAGTGAACGTCCCCGCCGGATGAGGAAGAGGATGGCCAATAGAAGGTCTCCGGATCATACAGTTTTACCATTTGCGGGAGGATGTATTCATACAGCGCGATATATTCGCTGTGCTGGCGGGGCGTCTCCACCCACAGGTTGCGGGCGGCAAATTCCTCCATCTCATTATTGCCGCACCACAGCGCCAGCGAGGCGTGATTGCGCAGCCGGATAATGTTGTCCCGGAACTCCGCGCGCATATTGGCTTCCGATTCATCGGTCAGGCGGATCGCGCAGCAGGCGAACATGAAATCCTGCCATACCAGCAGGCCGAGCTCGTCACAAATGTCATAAAACGCTTCCGAAGGGTAAAAGCTGCCGCCCCAGACCCGGATGGTGTTGAAATTGGCCGCGGCCGCATCTTCCAGTAGCTTTCGCGTCCGCTCCGGGGTTATGCGCGAAAGGATGTTGTCCTCCGGGCAGTAATCCGCTCCCATGGCGAAAATATCGATTCCATTCACGTTATGGCAGAAACTCTCTCCCCATGGATCTTTTTCCCGCCGCATGGTCAGTGTCCGCAATCCGATCCGGCGCTGCCAGGTGTCCAATGGCTTTCCATCAAGGTATAGCTCGGCACGTACGGTGTACAGCGGTTGGTCGCCGAGCCCGTGCGGCCACCAGAGCATAGGGGTCGGGATGACGATGGCATCCTGATCGTTTCCCTCAAATCGGCCGCCGTCCGGTGCGGTGACGCTGATCTTTACTTCATACGGATGGACATCGATCAGATCCAATTCAATGTCAAATGAGAGCGCAACCTTTCCATCATCGTGATCCTGCCGGACATAGATATTGTCAAAGCGGGCAAAATTGAAACCGATCAGCGAAATATCCCGCCAGATGCCGGCATCCGGCAGACGCGCGCCCCAATCCCAGCCGAACATATAGTGCGCTTTCCGCAGATGGACGAATCCTTTCATGGCGTCCGACGATCCTTCATAAGGATGTTCGGCGTAAGCTTCGCGGATGAACTTTGTGGGGGAGGCAAACGTGATTTCGATTTCGTTGCCGTTCCTGTGCAGGAGATCCGTCACGTCAAATTCCCAGATCCGGTGCATATTCGCCGTCTCGCCGATGGTTTGCCCATTCAAACGGACCGTCGCAAGCGTATCCAACCCTTCACAACGCAACAGAATCCGGTCAAAGCTCAGCAGCGATTCCGGTGCGTCAAATTTCCGGGCGAAGGTATACGGCTGTTCCATCAACGCCAGCGCTGCCATCTCATTATCCCGATAATATGGATCATTCATCCTGCCGGCGGCAAGCAGTGTGCTGTATACCGATCCGGGAATGATGGACGGGAGGCTGTCGCCTCCTCCGCCGGTTGTCATGGTCCAGTTTCCATTTAAACTTTGTTTTTCCATCGGGCGAGAAGCTCCTTTTTCGACTATAGTTGTTTGACCGAATCGCCTTCCAGCAGCGTTCCCTTGATGATGATTGCTTGAGGAATGTATGCTTTCGGATTTTGAATCGCTTTAATCAGTTCAACGGCTGCCGTTTGACCGATTTTCTCGGTGTCCTGCTGCAGTGTTGTCAGTTTGGGACGAAGGACCTGGGACAGGTAAATCCCATCATAACCAGCCACGCTGATGTCCGCAGGAATGGAAAGACCCTGATGTTCAATTTCGTTCATCCCGCCAATGTAAGCGAAATCATCCGGGTATAGGATACAGGTGGGCGGATTGTTCAGATTAAGCAGTTCGCGCGTCGCGTAGGAGCTTGTCGGCGGATTATGATATTTTGCGGGAATCACATATTCCGGCGGAATTA
>CALCQT010000491.1 GCA_937894825.1 uncultured Anaerolineaceae bacterium | reverse complement strand
TTCACACACAACAGGTGAGCGTGCCGTATCAGCAGCTGCTCGAAGCGGGCGGGGAGGCATCTCTGCTGCCGGTCAGTGTTGAAGCCGGGGATGACCTGCAGATGCTGGAATTGGCCTCGTTGGATCTGCTTTCCGGTGAGAATTGCCGTCTGCAGGCTCAAGTCTGCCCGGATATGGCCTGTGAAAAACCACTTGAGGAAACCCGGATCGATCTGCCCGGCATTGCGGGGTCGTTCCGCATGTTTTTCCCGGAGCAGATTCCGGCGCCGGAGGCGGGAAAGCTGTTCATCGCGCTCGCCTTGTCCGGCGAGCCCTCCGGCGAGCCCTCCGGCGAGCACTGCGGCCTGCGGCTCAGCGGCGACCCATCCGTTTACCTGCTGCGGGACGGGCGCCCTGTCTATCAAATACTTAACGGAACGCCGCCGCAACTGCGGGAAAATGAATCCATAACTGTGTATTTCAAAGCGGAAGAGGCCGGACTTTTGAAAACGCTCACGTTTGCGAAACCCTGGCTGGATTCCGCGAACGCGTCAGTGGAGCCGTTTTTGCTGGAAATCGGGCTCACCAATTATGACAGCGGCGAAACCGCGACTTTCAGGTTTGAAACAGAGAATAATAATGATCAGGGGGGCGAAAGCAAAATTATCCACCTTCGGTGGATCGGGCGATCATCGATCGCCCCTACTGGGGGAATTGTTAATGAACAAGAAGACACATTTGATACCCCGATCAATAACGGAACCCTGACGCTGACGCTGCCGGAACCGTTCGCGGTTGGAGAATCTACTATGGTCGGCGTTGAGATCCGCAACCGGATGCCGGATTCTCTTTTCATGCTGCGGGCTAACCGTATCGCGACGGAATCGGTCTGGGATGACGCCCTGCCACTCTCCACCGGGGGCCGGCGGCCCTATGACAGCGGCAGCGGATATTATGGGACATTGCTGGATCTGGATCTGTTCGCGGATGAGGACTTGCTGCAGCGGGAGCAGTTGCTGGCAAAGATCGAAGCAGCGGATTTTTGGGTCATCAGCTCCACCCGTATCTACGGCGCGGCAGCGCGGATCCGTGAAAAATACCCGCTGCTGGAGCCGCTCTACCGGCAGGCGCTCGGTTGTTCCGAGTCGGTCACACTGGCGGCCTGTTTTGCCGGAATAGCGGAGGCGGATGGCGCGGTTGACGACCGGAATCCGTTTTTCACAGTCCGGAAGGTGTTTTCGTCCGAACCGTCGTTGTTCGGGTTGACGCTGGACACACAGGCGGCGGAGGAAGCGTTCACGGTTTATGATCATCCGAAGGTGATCCTGCTGGAGAAAAAAGCGGATTTTAACCTGTCCGAATTCCGGAAACCGCTGGACGCGGTCAATTTATCAGCGGTTCAGAACAAAAATCCGGTAGAATACATGCATATGGAATCGATTTCCCTCATGCAGAGCGCTGCACAAACGGCGGCGCAACAATCCGGCGGCACCTGGTCTGAACTGTTTGACCGGAGTGCGCTGATCAATCAGAATCAGTTCGTTGGAGCGCTGGTCTGGCTGGCGTTTTTCTGGCTGCTGGGCTGGGGTTTTTATCCGCTGACGCGCATTGTTTTTTCGGCGCTGCGGGATAAAGGCTATGGTGTATCCAAATTGTTCGGTCTGTTATGCCTTGGGCTGACGGTCTGGCTGGGTGCGTTTTTCGGGATCGCTTATAGCCGCACTGTGATCGCATGGATACTGGCGGCCTGGCTGCTGCTTAACCTGATTTTATTCATCGGGGACAGGAAAACGATCCTGCGGGAAGTGCGGACGAATTTCCGCGCTATGCTGCAATCCGAGCTGGTTTTCCTGGCCTGTTTCCTCTTTTTTCTGGCCATCCGGCTCGGCAATCCGGACCTCTGGCACCCCTATAAGGGCGGCGAGAAGCCGATGGACTTTTCGTACTTCAACGCGGTTCTGAAAAGCAGCGTTTTCCCGCCTTATGACCCCTGGTTCGCCGGCGGCACGCTGAATTATTACTATTACGGATTCTTTCTCTCCGGGCTGCCGGTCAAACTGATCGGGATCATTCCGAGTGTCGCCTATAACCTGATCCTGCCGACCTGGTACGGATTTTTGGGCGTG
>CALCQT010000490.1 GCA_937894825.1 uncultured Anaerolineaceae bacterium | reverse complement strand
TATCCTGGCACAGATGAAACGATCAAGGCCCTTTTTGCCGCATTCGTGAAGCGTCTTCGCTACGATAACGGAGAGAAAATCGTCGGTGTCCTCTATCAGTATGACGGCGACGACATGGGCCTAATCAATGTCAAGAACGGCGTCGTTCTTTCTGACGGAACCACAATCACAGGCGACAAGGCCGTCGCATGGGTGGCCGGGGCTTCCGCTGGCGCAGAAGTCAACGAATCCCTAACCAATACCGCGTATGACGGAGCCGTTGACGTCGACATCAAATACACGAAAAGCCAGTTCGAAGCGGCTATCAGAGCCGGCGAATTCGTATTCTATGCTGATAACGGAAAGGCCCGTGTCTTGACTGACATCAACAGCCTTGTTACCTTCGGCGAAGGCGTTTCCGAAGACTGGACTTCGAACCGTGTTGTCCGTGTTATGGACGGCTGGGCGAATGACGTCGCAAGAATCTTCGGCGAAAGTTATATCGGGCTTGTCACAAACAGCGACACAGGCCGCCAGCTTTTCAAGGCTGACCTTGTTTCCCTTGCTACGCAGTACCAGGCGATCGACGCGATCAGCAATTTCGAAAGCGCCGACATCATCATTCAGCAAGGCGTCGGGAAGCGTGACGTCGCCGTGAATTGCGCGTTACAGCCGAACGACAGCATGGAAAAGCTGTATATGACCGTTACGGTCAACTAATGGAAGGAGTGAAGCGAAATGAAAACCTTGAACGCGCCGGATACCATTTCCGGCAAGGAAGGCAGAGCATACGCGAAGATCAACGGGAACAATGAAGAATTGTTCTTCGCAAAATCGGTCGAAGCGAATGTCGATAAAAACAAGTCCGAAGTCAAGTCGATCGGAAAGCGCATGACCGGACACAAAGTGACCGGCCTGAATGGTACTGGGTCCATGACCCTTTACTATCTGACCCCGCTTTTCCGTTCCATGATCGCGGACTATAAGAAAACAGGCGTCGATCTGTACTTCGATATGGTGATCGAGAATGAAGACCCGCAGTCTTCCGCCGGGAAACAGTCAATCCTTCTCATGGGCTGTAATATTGATTCGACTGTCCTTGCAAAGCTGGACGGCGATTCTGACGATCCCCTTGAAGAAGACACAGACTTCACTTTCGAAGACTTCGACATTCTGACGCCTTTCAATAAATTCTAAAAAAGGAGGACCAAACAATGGGCAAACTTACAGACTTTTTACTGGAACAGGAAGTTGAAGCCACTGTCGAAACTACGGTGGAAATCAAGCCGTTTCCGTTTCCCTTCGTTATCAGGTCGATCACGGAGGGCGAAAACAAGGCAATCAGGAAATCGTGTCAAAGGGTGTTATTCGACAAGAAGACACACCAGAGGAACACTGAAACCGACGCGGACCTTTATAATAACCGCCTTGTGATCGCTTGCTGTGTGGACCCGAACTTCAAGGACGCCGAACTTCAAGCGAAATATGACGTCATGGGGGCGGAAGACCTTATCGACAAGATTCTGAATCCTGGCCAATTCACCGATCTTCTTCTTGCAATTCAGGAGGTCAACGGCTTTTCGACCGACATCAATGAATTGAGGGAAGAAGCAAAAAACTAATAACGGGGGGCGGAAATGACGCGGAAGCCGACGGTGAAGCTGTCTACGCTCATTACGCCCTCCACCGTTTGAAAATACTGCCTGGCACGCTCATGGCGCTTCCGATCCGTGAACGCGCCTTTATTTATGCGTCCATTGACCTTCAAGTCGAGAAGGAAAAAAAGGAAGCCGCCAGGGCAAAACGCCACGGCAAGAAAGGAAGGTGATCCATTGTGGCCGGTGTATCTACCAGTTTAGCAATACATGACAGAATGACCAGCGCCTTGAACAGAATCACAAGCGCCGTTTCGCGCACTAATAGAGCGTTGGAAACCACGGATCGCTTGACCGATCAAGTCAACCCTGGCGATACTTTCAGCCGAAGCACGACCGCGATCGGGAACGCTACACAGCAAGTCGAACAGTTCAACAGGCGTCAGAACGAAGCCGGAAATGGAGCGAACAAGGTCAAAAGCGCCTGGGGCGGCGTCGGCAATCTTATTAAAAGCGCTGTCACCGCCTTCGGTGCAAAACAGATCATAGACCTGGCCGACAGCATGACACAGACGACCGCACGCCTTGATCTGATGAATGACGGATTGCAGACCACGGCCGAACTTCAAGACATGATCATGAAGTCGGCCAACAGATCCCGCGCTTCGTACCAGTCAACAGCCGACGCCGTGGCCCAAATGGGTATTATGGCGAAGAACGCGTTCAGTTCCAACAAAGAATTGATCGCTTTTTCCGAACTTATCAACAAACAGTTCACAATCGCCGGCACTTCGGCCGCCGGTGTGGACGCGGCAATGTTACAGCTTACGCAAGCTATGTCTTCCGGCGTCCTGCGCGGCGAAGAACTGAACAGCGTATTCGAACAGGCGCCGACAATTATTCAGACGATCGCCGACTATCTGGGTGTCCCGATCGGGAAAATCCGTGAAATGGCCGCCGAAGGTCAGATCACTTCGACGATCGTTAAAAACGCCATGCTATCGTCAGCGGACAAAATCAACGCAAAGTTTCAAGCCATGCCTATGACCTTTTCACAGGTCGGAACAATATTAGGCAATATGCTTCTTCAAACCTTCCAGCCGGTGATCCAGGTTATAGGCCAGGGCGCCCAGTGGATATATGACAACTGGTCCATGATCGCACCTATCTTCTGGGGCCTGGCGGCGGCCGCGCTTGGCTATGCCGTCGCCCTGGGTATTCAGACGGTGGCGACGTGGATCGCAAACGGAGCCGCCCAGGCGTTCTTCACGACCCTTCTGTCGAACCCGCTTTTCTGGATCGCCCTGGCGATCGGCGTCGTCGTGGCAATGACCTATAAATGGGTCCAGGCTGTCGGAGGAATCAGAGTGGCGTGGCTGATCACTTGTAACGCGATCCTGACCGCCTGGGACTGGGTAAAAATCGGATTTATGATCGGCGTTTACTGGGTCATGGATATGCTGAACAAGCTACAACTGGCCTTCTATACCGCTGGCGTGAACATTCAGAATCTCATGGGTGCCATGAAGGCCGGCGTTCTGACAATCCTTCAAAAAATGGTTAACGGAGCGATCAGTATCATAAACGGCTTCATTTCTGTTCTGAATAAAATACCTGGCGTCAATATTGAACTGATTGACAAGGTAACATTCGGGACAACGGCCCAGATGGAAAACGAAGCGGCAAAACAAACCAGGAACCAGGGCTTTGAAGCCTATCGGTCCCAGATCGAAAGCCAGATCGCAGACCGCGACGCGAAGCTGAATCAAATGAAAACAGCCGCGAACGTGGCCACAGCACAGCGCCAGGCCGAGATCGCAACAGCTAAAGCCGAAGCCGCACAAAAGAAGGCCCAGGAAAATGCGGACTTGACCGGCAAATTTGCCACAAACGGCGATATTGCGAAGGTCGGAAAGGTCGGAAAGGTCGGCGAAGTCGGGAAAATCAAGGACGACGTCAATATCGCAGATGAAGACTTGAAACTAATGCGCGACGTTGCCGAAATGCGCTACGTTCAGAACTTCGTTACCTTGACACCAACTGTCGCTATGAATGCCCAGATCAGCGAAAAGGTTGACGTTGACAAAGTCGTCAGAAAGATCGAAACGAAGCTGGAAGACGAATTCGCAATGGCGGCGGAAGGGGTGTATTCGTAGGGGGTGTATTCGTAATGGCTTATAAAATGACATTGATTATCGAAGGGCGGGAAATCACAATCCCGGTCCTTCCTGAAAAAATTTCGGTCCAGGCCGCCGGCAAGAACGACAAAACAACCGTGATCGGACTTGGAGAAATCAATATCCTTCGCAAGAGGGGCCTTCGTGAAGTGTCCTGGGAATCATTCCTTCCGGTTCATTCGGCCCCTTATGTCACAGGCAAAATCAGGGAGCCGATCGAAATCGTAAGAGCGATCGAGAACGCACGCGATAACGCGTCCCCGATCCGCTTTCTGATCACTGGAACAGACCTGGACATTAACATTCGCTTCGGCGTTGATTCCTTCGACTATGAAGAACGCGCCGGTGAGGTCGGCGACATTTACTATCAGATCAAGCTGATCGAATGGAAGGATTATTCACCGAAACGAATCGTCCTTCCGACGGTAGCTTCAAAGCCGGCACAGGCAAAAGAACCGACGCGTTCCGGAAGTCCAGCGCCTGTCAAAACCCACACAGTCGTCAAAGGTGACTGCCTGTGGGCGATCGCAAAAAAGTATTATAACGACGGAAGCCGTTATCCTGATATATATAACGCTAATAAGGCGACGATAGACGCACGCAACAAGGGAACCGGAAACCCGAAATATACTATCTATCCAGGACAGGTCTTCACGTTGCCATGATTAGCGTACTTTACCAAAACATAAAGACAGGCGAAGCGTTCGACGTGACTTCCCTTGTTTCGGCGGCGAAATGGACCACGAAGCGGACCGGTTCCCCCGCTTCCGTCGAACTGACTGTCATTGTTGACGATAGCGTCGCCTGGGACCACGGCGGGATCGTGGCCATAAAGGACGGAAATACAGGCGTCTTCTATGGCTATGTATTCAAGCTGTCCAGGTCTGAAAAAGGCGAAATTTCGGTCACAGCGTACGATCAAACCAGGTACTTGAAGAATAAAGGCACTTACGTCTTCGAAGGAAAACGGGCGGATCAGATCGCCGCACAGATAGCGGCAGACTTCCAGATCAAGACCGGGACGCTTGCTAATACAGGATATGTCATTCCTTCAATGGTTGAAGACAATCAGACCCTTTTTGACATCATTCTGAAAGCCATGGACAAGACGCTGATCAATACCGGAAAAATGTTTTATCTATGGGACGACTTCGGAAGTCTTCGAATTTCAAACGTCGAAGATTCGAAGCTTGACCTTTTCGTCGGTGATTCAAGTCTGGCCACTGGCTACACCTACGCGTCAGACATTGACACCGAAACCTATAACAAGATCAAGCTGGTCCGCGATAATAAGGACACCGGCAAACGTGACGTTTATATATTCCAGGATTCCAACACAATGAAGTTCTGGGGTATCCTTCAAAACTTCGAAAAGCTGGACGACAGCCTGAACGAAGCCCAGATCAAAGAACGCGGCGAAATGATGATCGAACTTTATAACCGCCCGAAGCGGTCGTTCGAAGTCAACGCCCTTTCCGATCTGTCAGTCCGAGCCGGCCGCGCTTTATTTATAGGCCTTGCGGAAATCGGCGTCAAGCAGTTCTTCATTGTCGAAGAAGCCAGCCATGATCTAATAAAGCAAACTATGTCATTGAAGTTAAAGGTGGTGTGATATGGGAATTTTAGACACTATGAAGAAGGTCGCAGAGCAAACCGGCCAGGCCGGAGCGCCGGCGGCCTTTTTGTTTGGAACCGTGAAATCGGTCAGTCCGCTTGTGATCCGCGTCGATAACCGGTTCGATATTGGTGAAAAACAGGTCGTCCTGATGAAAGAATTCAAGTCCGGATCGTACCTGACACACAAACACACAATTCCGCCACACGATCACACGGTCCCACAACACAATACAGAAACGGCCGACGCACATACCCACAGCGTACAGCCGTTCCATACTGAAAATACCGGCCTTGAAACCGCACAGGAAATCTATTTCGGACTTGCTGTCGGTGACAAGGTCGTTCTTTTAAGAAATCAAGGGGGTCAGGAATTCCTGGTCCTGGGAAGGGTGTGATTTTATGGCATTTATACCGAATGCGGCGTCGGTCACTATTGGCCAGAACGTCGAAGTGGTCGAACAGAAAGACCAGACATCAAGAACGTATAAGATAGACTTTTCGGCAAAGCGCGTCGGCGGATATGTGGACGAAATCGACGCCATGAAACAGGCTATCATGAAAATTCTTCAATCGGAGCGTTTTCTATACCTGATCTATTCCTGGAACTATGGAATTGAAATGCGCGCCATTGTCGGAAAAAGCTATCAAGTGATAGCAAGTGAAATCAAGCGGATTCTTCGTGAAGCCTTACTTGAAGACCGCCGGATCACGGACGTTTATGACGTCAGCTACAAGCAGATTGACAAAAGAACGCTTTCGGTCGAATTCACGGCGTCGACGGTATTCGGTGAAGTAAACATTGAAACGGAGGTAAGCGCGAATGTATGAAAACATGACATTTGAAAACATCATGGACCGCTGCCTGTCGCGTGTGTCCGATTCGGTCGACAAGCGCGAAGGGTCAGTCATTTATGACGCGATCGCACCGGCGGCGGCCGAACTGGCGATCATGTATATAGAACTTGGAACTATCATGGACCGCGCCTTCCCGGATACAGCGGCAGACGTTGACCTGACGAAAAAAGCCCAGGAAAGGGGTGTGTTCAGACAACCGGCAACCTTTGCCGTCCGAAAAGGATATTTCGAAAACGCCCAGGGTGGCGGATTTGAAGTTCCAATCGGAACCCGCTTTTCTGGTGGCGACATCAATTACACAGTCACCGAGAGGATCGCGGCTGGCCAGTTTAAACTGACGGCAGAAACAGCCGGAACTGTCGGAAATGTGTACTTTGGAACACTATTTCCGATCGACTTTGTTGACGGTCTGGCGTCCGCTACACTTGCCGACGTACTTATTCCTGGCGAAGACGAAGAATCAGACGACTCCCTTCGTGAAAGGTATTTCGCAACGCTGAAAAGCCAGGCATTCGGCGGCAATATTGCCGACTACAAGAAGAAGGTCGAACTATTACAAGGCGTCGGAGCCGTGAAGGTCATTCCTGTCTGGAATGGCGGCGGAACCGTGAAGATTATTCTTCTTGACAGTGAATGGGGCGTCCCTTCCTCCGAACTGGTAGAATCGGTACAGGCTGACATTGATCCAGTGGGACACCAGGGCGAAGGTCTGGGAATTGCACCGATCGGCCACGTCGTGACCGTTTCTGGCGTTACAGGCGTAACGATAGACGTATCCTTTACGCTGACCTTTGCTTCCGGTGTTACCTGGGAAAGCGTACAGACGGAAGTCCAGGCGGCAATCCAGAACTATTTCGAAGACCTGGCTAAAGTGTGGGCCGACAGTGAAAGCCTGATCGTCCGCGTCAGCCAGATTGAAACGAAGATTCTGAACGTCGAAGGCGTGATCGACATTACGGGAACCACAATCAACGGCGGAACGGCGAATATTTCACTTGACGCTGATTCGATTCCTGTCCTGGGGGTGGTGACGAATGGAGCTTCTTAATTATTGGCCGCGCTATGTCCAGGAATTGATCGAATTCCAGCAGATCGCGAACGGGCTTCAACCTGAATTTGAAAGGGCCGCCCAGGACGTCAGGAAGGCGCCAGAAGACTTTTTCCTGGTTAGCCTGTCCGATTATGGGTGTAAACGCTGGGAAGCGATTCTGGGCCTTTCTGTGGCTTCTGGTGATACCCTGGAAACAAGGCGTCAAAGAATCCTTCTGAAATACCTTGACCAGCTTCCTTACACCTATAAAAACCTTTTGAAGTATCTGTCCACGGTCAGCCAGGACTTCACCGTCAACCTGGACAACGACGCGTATGAACTGTTTATTCGGATCGTGCTTTCCGGATATGATCAGCGCGACGCCCTGGTGGCCGTGCTGGGTAAGATGATCCCGGCAAACATGGTCCTTAAAATGCAGACGCAAATTCCACAGACGATCCTTCGGCCGGCTTTCGTCTTGTGTTCGGCGACTGTGAGCATAAATAAGCACGAACATATTCCACAAGGAGGTTAAGCAATGGCACGTTTTAGATCAACAATCACAGACAAGGGAAGCGAAGTCCTGACCCAGATGATCGCGTCCGGATCACAGCTTCAAGTCGTGAGAGCGGCAAGCGGCGACGGGATACCAGAAACAAGCCCGAACACATTGTCCGCCCTTGTTTCACCCGTTTCCGTTAATACACAGGTTCAGGCGAAAGAATTTATCGCCGGCGATCCTTCTATCATGAAAATTCCGGTCCAGGTTACGAACGCCGGGCTTGAATCTTCTGTCTGGATCAGGGAAATCGGAATCTTCGCCCTGGACGCCGACAATGTCGAATTCCTTTTCGCTTATTCATGGCTTGACGGCGAAGACAGCGACAACATACTTCCGCCGTCTTCCTTCCTGGGTGAAATCGAAGAAATGGCCGACACGGTCCACATTCACGACGTCGCGATCTTCGTCACGAACCAGGAAAACAGTGCCGTTTCCGTACAGGTCGGGGCTTTTTCCTTCGTGACTTCGGCACAAATGACAGCCTATGCGGCGCCGCTGGTCCATACACAGGCGGCCGGAACTATTATTGAATCTTCTGGCCAGTCCGTCGAAGAAGTTCAGCGCCGTCAAGATTACGACATTCAGGCGATCAAGGAACAGCTTGACACCGGGTTCACAGGAACCACTGTGACCCACACATTCGCGTCCGGCCAATTATCGCAATGGAAAGGCTACGACGGAACAGGTCTTCCGGAAGGAATCCTGGACACGTCGAACAACAGGCTTTATCTGTGACGAAATTCGCCTGTAAGCCGTCCGAAACGTCTTGCCTTATATCATGTCTATTCGTCGAATTACGGCCCGTCTGTGGCCACTGTGGCGGCGACAGCGTCATTATTCGCGGCTTGACATACGAAGGTGAAGAACAGACTTTGATCCTTCGTGATTATGGGTTCGACTATACCGGCCGGCGTGAAACGATCGACGCAATAAGGGGGCGAATGTGTTTATATGGCAACAAGAAGGAATTATCAGCGGAAGAAGAATGGGAACGACAGTCCCCTTCATGTTCTTCCAGTGGTCGCTGATCTGATCGACTACACGCTGAATCTGACGGACAACGCGAAGCACTTCCCGAAGAAAGTCAGGTTCACGATCGTCAACCGAATCCAGGAACGCGTCCTTTCAATCTATGAAAACCTACTGGAAGCGAACGAAATATTCCCGATCCGGAACGATTCAGACAAGGCCAAAAGGTTAGAACTACAACGGGCCGCGCTGACAGACTGTAAGCTATTGCTTTTTTATGTGGAACTGTCGAAAAAACGCGGCTATATAGACACCGGAACCTTTGAATACTGGACAAAGAAGGTTCTTGACGTCAAATATATGTCCGCCGCCTGGTACAAGTCAGAACTGGAAGACGGCCAGAAGCCGCCGGCCAGCCAGGACGAATCCCAGGCCTGACGGATTTTATATTAGGGTATGTCCTGTACCCCGAACGCCGGCAATTCGAACAACGCGCGGAATGTCAACACGGACGGCACGCTCAACAACAACAACGCGTACAATGGCAACAATGGCGTTCGGCCGGATTTGGTGGAAATCGTGACCGAGTACGGCGAAGAACCCGAAAGCAGAGAACCCCAACAAAGGAGGACATATCCTTCCCGCCGCCGGAAAGGCCAGGGTAAACACAAGATTGCTGACGCGAGGGCTTCGGCTACGACGCCCGGACTATAAGCGGCAAGGAGGATTTTATATTGAGCGAAGAACAGATCCCGGTTTCTGACTTCGCGAAATTGGCAGACCTGAATAATCTTTATGCGGCATACATGGAAGCCCGGAAGGGTAAACGCTGGAAATATGCGGTCGTGAAATATGAGATCAACGCACTTGAAAACCTTACATTCCTTCACTATATGCTGACGTCGAAGAAATACCGACTTAGCCCGTACAACTGTTTCATGGTGTACGAACCGAAGGAAAGATTGATCATGTATAATTCGTTCCGCGACAAGATCGTCCAGCACAGCCTTTGCGATAACGTCCTGGAACCGCACCTTCAAAAGACATTCATTTTTGACAACTACGCAAGCCAGAAAGGGAAAGGAACACATTTCGGACTTGACCGCCTGAAAATGTTCATGCGGAAATATTACCGGCAATACGGGGCAGACGGCTGGGTCCTGAAATGTGACGTTAAAAAGTATTTTTACAGTATAGATCATGGCGTTTTGAAGTCACAGCTTCGCCGGGTCATTCACGATCCGGACGTTCTGTGGCTTCTTGACATGATAATTGATTCCACCGAAGGAAAAGGAATCCCGATCGGCAATCATACCAGCCAATGGTTCGCGGTCCTCTATCTTTCCGGAATGGATCATTTTATCAAGGAACGCTTGGGAATCAAATATTACGGCCGGTACATGGACGACTTCTATCTGATCCACAACGACAAGGACCACCTTCGTTATTGCCTGGACGAAATACGCCGGTATGTCGAAGCCCTGGGCCTGGAACTGAACCAGAAGACAGCGATCTTCCCACTGAAACAGGGAATCGACTTCCTGGGATTCAGGACTTTCATGACGGACAGTGGAAAGGTCGTTCAGAAAATTCGCCGTGACAGCAAGAACCGAATCCGCCGGAAGCTGAAAAAATTCCGCGGATTGCTTGACGAAGGCCGGATCGACTTTGAAACGATCCTGGCTTCATACGCAAGCTGGACAGGCCATGCTGAACACGGGAATAGTCACCACCTTATAAGGCAGACGGACGAATTGTTCTACTGCCTATTTTCTAAAGAATTGGAGGGTTATCATGGCAAAGTTAATATCGACGTTACCCGTTGGATCAATCGTGAAGTCCGTGAACACGAAGTACAACAATAGCGTCATTCGATTCATTGTCGGACACCAGGCTTCCGGAAGAACGAAGCTGATAGCCGAAAAAATTATCACCCTGAAATGCTTCGACGCGATTGAAGCCAGCAACCCGGACAACAACCGCAAGCAATACGGAAATAACCGTTACAGCCAATCGAATATTGATCAATGGCTGAACAGTGCGGCCGGCGCCGGCGCATGGTACAGCGCGCGCCATTCCTACGACGCACCGCCTAACAATGCGAACGTCTGGTCGAACTATAACGAATATGACGCCCAGCCTGGCTTCCTGTCCTTCTTCGAAGAAAGTTTCAGGAATGCAATCCTTGACAGTACGATCAGGGTCGCGAAGAATACAGTCACCGACGGCGGAGGTTATGAAGACATAACCCGAAAGGTCTATCTTCTTTCAAACACAGAAGTCGGCCTGGCGAACGAAAACAGCGTCGCAGAAGGTACGAAGTGGGACCTATTCAGCAATGACAACAGCAGAAAGGCGAACCCGACGGCCGAAGCTGTCAGCGCTTCCGAATACACAAATTCCAGCCTGAACGCTTCTTCCCCCTGGTACTGGTGGTTAAGAACCCCGTACGCCGGCGATTCGAGCAGCGCGCGGTATGTCAACACGGGCGGCGCGCTCAACAACGGCGACGCGTACGATGGCAGCAATGGCGTTCGGCCGGCTTTGGAAGTGGGTTCTGGAATCTTGGTATCTGATTCTGTGGATACCGACGGCGCTTATATTATCCAGTGGAACCAGCCGCCCACAACCCCGTCTTCAATTTCTCACGGAACCCCACGCGCTGGTCAATCCATAACCATTACCACAGGCGGATCGACTGATCCGGAAGGAAATCCGATAAATTATGTCTTCGAACGTCGCGTCGATTCCGGGGCCTATGTCCAGATCGGAATCACGTCTTCTACTTCGATCACAGACACCGTCCCGTCGTCCGGAACGAATTATCAGGTCCGCGTGAAGGCGGTCGATTCCCTGGGCGCTGAATCGGCATACAGGACCGGGACACCGACGCCTATTTCGTACAACACGAACCCGGTGATCAGCGGTTCAGATCAGAACGTAGGCGCGAAGACGGCGCCTTTGACATACGACTACACAGTGACCGACGCTGAATCGGCCAGCCAGACCTTGACCGTCACCGAAGCGGTAACAAACGGAGCGGAAACAATCACCCTTCGCACCTATACCGCAACAAACGGCGCAACGAACACGGCTGACCTGTCTTCTGTATGGCTTCGACTTCTGGCCGGATCGCATACCTTGACGATCAGTGTCAACGACGGCGCCGGAGGAACGGCCCAGCGTGTGATCACGTTCAGCCGAACCGTCACCAGAATCGCCGCTTCCCGCGCGTTCTCTACGGACGAACTGGTCACAAAATGCTTCGTGTCACTCTATCCTTCGGACAGGCCTTCCGATAGCGTCCTTCATTGCGAAGTGTCGAACAATCCCTTCGATCCTTCGCCGGTATGGGAAGACATCACGTCGAAGGTCAATCTGTACGTCCACACGTTCGCGAACACGACCGTCGAAACGACTAACGGCCTGGCGTATCGCTTCACGCTTACGAAGGGAACCCAGACGATCGAAGTTATTCAGGCGACGATCAGGTTCGCCTAAAAGGAGGGAATCGAAATGTTTGATCCTAAAGAATGTGATTATGTACCGAAGGACAAGAAGGAAAACGAAAAGGACCTTCTGATCAAACAGCTATTAGAGGAAAACGAACTTCTGAAAGGCTGTATCATGGAAATTTGCGACGTTGTGTTCGCTGAATAAACGAGGAAGGAGGACACGCCATGTCTAAACTGGTTCAGTTATATGTCAATGAAATCAAAGCCGGTAATTTGACCATTGAAGACGTTCCGGCCGGCCTTAAAAGCAAAGTCGAAGCGGCACTTTCGTCCGATCAGGAAACACAGGAAAACGAGGTGGTCTAATTGCGGACCACCGTTTTCATATTCCTTGCAAGGATATTTTTCGGAAAGGAGGTCTTCGAAATGTTAGTTCGTCTTTATGCCGGCGAAATCATTCTGGGAAAGATTCAGCTTGAAAACGTCCCGAATGGTCTTCGGCCACGCGTAACCGCGTACTTGGTCGAAATGGGTTACATTGAAGACGCCGCCCAGTAAGCGACGCAAAAAAAAGAACGGCCCCCTGGGGATCACTTCCCAGGGGGTTATCTTTTGAAAGGAGCATTTAATATGTCAACATTTACAGCTTCCGGCCTGGTTGACTATGTCAAAAAGGCCCTTAAAACAAAGACCGTCTATATGTGGGGCGGTATTATGCGACTGGTCACGGAATCATATATTTCCGGAAAAGTAAACCAATATCCGGACTGGTACAATCCCGCACGCGTCCAGAAATTCCGTTCACTGATTGGAAGAGACTTCTACGGCGTGGATTGTGTCGGTCTGATTAAGTCCTATTACTGGGGCGGCTTCGGGTCCCCGAATTACAGTGCCAACACCGACAAGAGCGCGAACGGTATGTTCCAGGCGGCAACAGAAAAAGGACCGATCGGAACTATTCCTGAAATCCCCGGCGTCTGTGTCTGGCTTGACGGCCATATCGGCGTCTATATCGGCGGCGGCCTGGTGATTGAATCCACAAATAACACAAAATTTGGTGACGGCGTATGTCAGACAAAGCTGTCTGATCGTAACTGGACAAACTGGCTGAAATGCCCTTATATCGAATATGACCAGGCGGATCAGAACAGCGGTTCACCTATTTCAAAAGGCAACACTGAACAGGAAACCTTTATCAATAAGATCGGACCTATGGCGTCGGCTGATATGAAGACGTCCGGAATCCTGGCTTCCCTGACGATCGCCCAGGCAATCCTTGAATCTGGCTGGGGGAAGTCCGGCCTGGCAACGGCCGCGAATAACCTGTTCGGAATCAAGGGGGCATATAACGGCGCCGGCTACACCTGCAAGACGCAGGAATGGGACGGGTCGAAATATATCACCGTTGACGCTACATTCAGGAAATACCCTTCATGGGCGGAATCTGTCGCGGATCATTCAGCCTTGTTCAACCGACTTGATCGTTACAAGAACCTTCGCGGCTTGACCGACTATAAACTGGCCTGTCAATATGTTCGCGAAGACGGTTACGCTACTGATCCGGAATACACAAACAAGCTGATCAACCTGATCGAAAAGTACAACCTGACGGCCTGGGACGTGAAAGTTCCTTCTTCTGGCGAAAATTCACAGCCGCCTTCTGAAACTGTTTACACAGTAAAAAGCGGCGATACGCTTTCAAAAATTGCGTCCGCTTATGGAACGACATACCAGGCATTGGCCGCATATAACGGGATCGCAAACCCGAACGTCATTTATGTCGGCCAGAAAATTAAAATCCCTTCCGGAAAGTCCGGTACGTCCACACCGGCGCCGAAGACCTACACGGTAAAGAAGGGTGACAGTCTGTGGCAGATCGCACAGTCACAGCTTGGAAATGGGTCCAGGTGGCCCGAAATTCAAAAACTGAACGGTCTGTCCGGAACGACTATCTACGCCGGCCAGGTCTTAAAATTACCGGCATAACCGGAAAGCGGGGTGAATCTATGACAGTTGAATTGACAGTCGTCATTTCGATCGCTTGTGCCTTGCTTGGCGCCGGAATCGGTGTGGCGACTTTCAAAAAGAACAGTGAAAAAGACGCGGCCGAAGAAGGGAAAAACGACGGCGTCTTTCTGACTGAAATCGGCTATATCAAAGCTGGTATTGACGACATTAAGCGCAAACAGGACAAGCAGGACGAACAGTATATAAAAATTGCGGAACGCCTGACCGCTGTCGAAGAATCGGCAAAACAGGCACATCACCGAATTAACAGATTGGAGGGAACAGAAAGATGAAAACTTTATCGGAAAAGCTGGCTTCTTTGATCAATGTAAAGACGATTGTCACCTTCGTCGTGATCGCCGTCTTCGCGATCCTTGCCCTTCGTGGGGTATTTGACGCACAGGCAACAATGCAGATCGTGACAATGGTGATCGCTTTCTATTTCGGCACACAGCACGAAAAGAAGGACACCGGCGGCAATGCTGGCGGCGAATCAAACAGCGATTCGGCAGATACTTAAACACGAAAAAGCGGACGGGGAAATTAAACCCTGTCCGCTATTTTTATTATCAAGGCGAAACAATCCTGGAAGACCAGAATATCTTCAAAGGGGTTCGCCTTATTTTGCTTTGGTGGAGGGTCAGACTTCAAAGTCGAACCCTTCGCCGGATCAGTCGGGAAGCTGTCGCCGTCTACCTGGACAGAACGTGGCCGCCCGCTTTCGTCGATATAGTTATAAGTGATCGTGATATGATCGTCATATACAAAAACGGCCTTCACGAAGACGTCAATAATCTTCTTTCTGTATTCCGGATCATATACGTCGCCGTCCTTGAATTGTTCAAGCCAGAAAATCACCTGGTTCTTTGTGACCTTTGGCGTGATTATTTCTTCCTGGGTGATCCGTCCTTCAAGGGTCTTCTTCTCTTTTTCCAATTCAGCCAGGCGCGCCTGTGTGGATTCTGAAAAGA
>CALCQT010000489.1 GCA_937894825.1 uncultured Anaerolineaceae bacterium | reverse complement strand
TGGGCTTGCAGCAAAACTTGGCTATCCTGCTGCCGCACCGCCGGGTCCGGCAGCAGGATAGCCAAGTTTTGCTGCAAGCCCAGTGCCTTCAGCAGCCGAATAAATGTATTCAGGGAGACTTTTTTTCCCTCTTCAAAGCGCTGGATCGTTCCAACAGAAAGGCCGGATTCCCGCGCCAGTTGCTCCTGTGTGATATTCATGGACAGGCGAACGGCCCGCATCCGTTTACAGAGATAATTTTCAATTTGTTCGCTGGTCGCGGCAGCGAAATCGATTGACGTCGGCATTTTTCTCCTCCTGTCTCAATTCCAATCTGTTCGTTGCATTATAGCACACTTAAATACAACAAACAACATATTATGTTTTATAGCGACAAAAGGTTAATAAAACATAATATATTATTTGTTAAAAAAAAGAAGCGTTTCTGAAAATCAAAGGGAGGTTCAGCCATTGCCCGGCTGACAAAAAGGGACGTGGTTAGCGGTTCGTTTCGGCCCGCGCCATCAGCCCTTCCACCTTCAGGCTCTTGATGCCCAGCGTGGCTTTCAGGCCGATCACCACATCCCGATCCACCGGAAGTTTAATGTTCTTGGGATAATAAACGGTGATCCCGTCAACCGTCTCACACTGAAACTTGTCTGGCACGTCCGGATGGCGGAGATAAACATCCATATAGGCCAGCGTGGTACCGCAACAGGCGTTGAGTTTCGCGACCTGGCGTTCCAGGGTGATAACGTCACGTTTCTTTTGATCCAGCCAGGTTTTTGCCTCGGGGGTGATGGTCAGCATAATTCAGTTCCTTTCATCTATTTGAACAATTTTGAATGAAAACGGTATCCAGTTTGCGGATTTAATCAGTTGCTATAATAATAGTAATTATTCCTGATAATGAAAGTATACCTTACTTCTCTGCAAATCCATAGGAACAGCGCTTAATTTAGAAACAGTCTCCCATTCTTTCGTTCTTACTTCTCAGTCTTAGCATACCAAAAAAATAAGTAAACAAAACCACATGCCAAAAAGCACAAAAGGACCGTTCGTATTCTGATTTCTGATCAACCGGCCGTGGTTCTATACCCTGATTTTTGGCGCATATTCTCAGCGAGCGCTATTGCGGCGACAATCCGGTTCGTCGTAATTCCCGAAATCCCGCTTGTCAGAAGCCATTGCATAGCGTCCGGATCATCCACCGTCCAGGTCCACAAGCCAATATCTGCATCCATCAACCGCTGAACAACCTTCGGCGTGAGCCAACGGTAATTAATGTTAAACCCAGCCAGCGTTTCCGAACGATGCTCATTATAGAAGGCAATCAACTGGGGAAGATCCTCCTCGCAAAGCACCTGACCCTCTTCGAGGTTATGGATAAATTCGAGGTTGATACAATAGCGATAGCTTCTGGCCTGAAATGGTTGAATGGGGACGTTGCCGGAAAAAATCACCCGCTCGTCCATATTTCTTTGTTTCAATCGGTCAAGCACCGGAAAAAAGGCGGCGGCGGTCTTGATATCACACGCAAGGATTACAGATGTGGGCTCAATCAGGTCAAGGATCTGGTCCAGGAGCACACAGCCGTCATGCGGCCTATTCTCGTCCAAATCATGAGCATAAATAATGCCACCCATATGGTACTGCAAATCGACTTCGATCGCATCCGCACCGCTATTTACCGCAGCGTGAAGACTTTCCAGTGATCCGTTCATTGTTCCTTCGCAACCGGCATGAGCGATTAGAAGCGTCATTCGAAAATACCTGCAATTCTATTAAAATATAGTATGATATACAACAATTGGAAAAACTTTCTGATTTATTTTTCTATAAATGTCTCACAAGTCGTCTTCGGCCTGTTCCGGATCATTTTAGCCGATCCTCCGGAACGTTGCCAACCTTCCGACTCATGAGACATTTTTTTATTGGTCTGGCTTAGTCAAAATTTACTGAATGGAAATCCATTCGTCAGCTTCTTTTTGTGCGGCCGACAGGGCATCCGCAATCGGCTTACCGTTCAAGGCAACTTCTTCAACAGCCGTGGTCAGGATATAGCGCGGCTGACCGGAACGATAAATATACCGCGGAGTCCACAAATATTCCATGCTTTTGATAATTGCGGAGGTATTCTCGTTGTTCTTGATGGTTTCGAATTCAAGCGCAGCCTTGATCACCGGCAGACCTTCATTGGTCTGGTTCGCCCACCAATATTCGGCAAAAGCGTCAGAGGCGGTGAATTTCAGGTATTCCCAGGCAGCGTCCTTAACCTGGCTGGAAGCGCCGATCACGTTCGGGCTGCCCGCGAACATACCGCCCATGCCCTGTTCTTCGTTGATAAACAGGCGGGAAATGCCATAACGCTCATCCAAACCGAGCGCCTGGATTCTGAACAGCGCCGCGGGATTGGCGCGGACATTGATGGCGCAATTGTTCTCCTCGGTACCGAAGAGCTCGCCGCCCTGATTGGCCATCACGCCATCCGGAGCGAACGCGTTGAGGGCAAGCAGTGTTTCAAGCGCTTTCGCCATTTCCGCTGTGTCAAAATTAACCGTCAATTCTGAAAACCGGTTCCCCGTGCCCCAGATGCCGCCATAGTATTCATTCAGGTTCATGACGGTGTCGCCGGCATCGGTGCCTTTATGGAAAATACCGAAGTTTTCCACACCGCTGACGGGGTTGGTCCCGGTCAATTTTGCGGCTTTTTCGAGGATCTCTTCAACGGTCGGGGTCGCGCTCAAATATTCTACGCCCCATTCATCAAATAATTGCTTGTCAAAGATAATGAAACGGGTGTCGCCAATAAACGGCAAGCCATAGATTTGCAGTTCTGTGTCTTCCGGGGCAACAGCTTTCCAGCCATCGACCTGACCTTTAATATACACATCCAGATTAAAATTGTCCGCGTCGATATACGGCTGGAGCGGTTCAAGCAGCCCCTGGTCGGCCAGGCTGGCGATGCCGGGAGCCTGGTAGACATCCGCTTCGCCGGAGAGCATCATGGATTGTGTCTTCTTCTGATAATCGTCCCAGCCCATGATGATGTACTGCAGATCGAATTCAGGATGCAGCTGCTCGAAGGCTTCCTCAAGAACATGAACGCCTTGTTTGGTTTTTCCCGAAACCGGATCTGTCGCGTCTTCCTGCTGAAAGTCACCGATCAGCTGGACCTTGACAACCGTTTTGTCCGCGGCCTGCTCCGCGGAAAAACCGGCGACCGCAAAGAAAGCGATCACTAATACAATAAAATACAAACTTTTCTTCATTATTTTTCCTTTCACTTTATTCACCCTTCACACCGCTCAATGCGATGCTCCGGATAATATACTTTTGAAGGACAAGGAAGACGAGCACAACCGGGATGATCCCGAGAAATGCCAACGTCATCGTGCTCCCTGCCATACGTGTGCCGCCCTCGGAAGAAAAAGCCGAGATAAAGATCGGTACCGTCCTGGTATCTCTGCCGGTCAGAATGACCAACGGCCAGAGGAAGGCGTTCCAACTGTCCATGAATTTCAGGATAATGATGGTTGCGGTAATCGGTAATGTCAGCGGAAGATAGATCTGAAAGAAGGTTCTGAACGGTCCGGCGCCATCCATTTCCGCCGCCTCGCCAAGGCTGTTCGGGAGCGAATCGAAATAATTTTTGGCCAGCATCACCCCCAGCGCGTCGATAATATTCGGAATAATCAGTGGAATAAAATTATTCGTCAGCCCGATTTTGGCAAACATTTTATACATAGGGATCATCCGGGTCTCAAAAGGAACCATCATTGTTGCCAGGATAATGATCATTATGATTTTTTTCCCTTTGAACCGGCCTTTCGACAGCGCATACCCGCCCATCAGAACCGAAATAACGTTTACCAGCACAGAGCCTACCGCAACGACCAATGAATTCTTGTAGGCCTGAGTAAGATTGCCATTTTCAGTGATTATTTTAAAATTGAACAAAGAAGGATTTTTAATCACAAAGGAAGGCGGAAAGGGCGGCTGAATATTCGCGTATCGTTCAAACGAAACCACGGTCATCCAAACAAACGGCAAAATGAACAGGACGCCAACCAACAGCAAACCAAGGAACAGAACAGGGTTGTTCTTTTTTCCTCTCTTTGAATCGTTATCAACCATTTTTCAGCCCTCTTACTTTGCTTCTGAAAATTTCAGATTAAACAGGGTAAAAACAAGAATGATCGCAAACAGAATGTAGGATGCCGCAGAGGCAACGCCAAACTCAAAATTTCCGAATCCGCGTTCGTAGATGAAAGCGACCAAGGTATGCAGCGAGCGCGCCGGAGACCCGGTCAGGCCACCCAACGCGTAGACATCAGTGAATCGCTGCAGCCCATTAATCCATCCCATAATGAAAAGAACGCCAAAGGCGTTCTTCATAAGGGGGAGCGTAATGTAGCGCATGGACTGAAAACCATCGCAGCCGTCCATCTGCGCCGCCTCGTAATAATCCAAAGAAATTGCCTGCAGATAAGCCAGAAAAATGATCACGTTAAATCCCATTCCGCGCCATACCGACAGAAAAACCGCGCCCAGTCTCGCGGACCAGCCATTCTCCAACCATGAAATGGCCGGAATTCCGAAGAGCCCGGTAAACTGATTCAGAAACCCGTTCGGATGCAAAACGAAGAGGAAAAGCGATCCGGCCGCGATCGCTGGCGTAACATAAGGAATAAAAAACAGGCACTTGAGAAGATTTGCGCCTGTTTCCAGAGAATTGATCCCATGTGCGATCAGAAAAGCGACCGGAAGCGTGATCACCAGTTGTAAAAAAGTGATTATGAAAGTATTAAAAAATGCTTTTCGGAAAACTTCATTATTGAAAACATAGATGTAATTTTTCAATCCAATAAACTTCTCAATCGTTCCGTTG
>CALCQT010000488.1 GCA_937894825.1 uncultured Anaerolineaceae bacterium | reverse complement strand
TTCGAAATGACAAACTGCCTCCACTCACTTAGTTCACTCCACTTGAAATGACAACCTGCCTCCACTACCTTTTCGAAGGACGCTATTAATAGAGATGTTCGGACAAATCGAGCCAATAAGGATTAACTGATTCAACCAAATCTGCTTTTTTCTTTCGCGACCAAGTCTTAATTTGTTTTTCTCTTTCAATTGCGGCAAAGACATCAGTTGTTTCTTCATAATATACCAGTTTATGAATATGATATTTTTTCGTAAATCCATCAATCAATTCCTCTTTATGTTCCGTCAATCGGCGCGTTAGGTCATTCGTAATACCGACATAAAGAAGTAAGTTTTGCCAATTTGTAAGAATATAGACGAAATAGGTTTTATTCATCCAATTCTTTTTTCAACCGTTTCAATTCACGATTCAGCTCCACCTGCCGGTTGAACTGTTTCTCGTTGCGCACCTTCTTCTCCAGCGCGGCAATCTCCTTCAGCAGCTTCTTCCGGCGCTCGGTTTGTACGACGACATCTGCCAGCGGAGCGTCCGGCGCGGCCATGAGCTGCGAGCCGGCGACCTGGCGCACAAAATTCTCATACAGCGCATCCATTGACAGCCCGTCCAGCTTCAGCGGCAGCGCTTCTTCCGGGATCCATTCGGTATGATAAGTAACACCGCTTTTGAGCGCGCCCGTTTCGTCCTTATAACTGATCCAGGCCTGAACCGCGTCCGCATATTCCAGCAGGAACAGCAGGTGATAAGGTATCTCTTTTTCGATCAAAGCCAACGCATCCGCATCCAGGCTGCGCTGGTTCAGCTTAATGCGGATGACCTGAATCTCCGTCACGGTTTGCCCGGCTGCGACGTTGAGCGTCGATGGCGCCAGTTTGTTCTGCCAGAGGATCAGGCTGATCTGCTCCGTAAAAACACGTTTCAATTGCGTCGTAATGGCGGCGCGCTGATAAAATTTCAGCTTCGGAATGCGCCGGTTGAAAAGCGTAGAATCGGGCAGCTCAAACATTCTTCGAGGTTCCTATACCGGATGCTTATCGCACGGCGAAAAAGCAGATCAATTCGAAATCGTTCAGCCCGGTTATGTTCGCGCTCAGCGCGCTGGTGCCGCCGGGACTGAACAGGCTGTCGATATCGTTCTCTTCGGCAATGTCGATAATGGCATGAATCGCCTGTTGGAGCAATTCGGACACCTGGCGCATGTTCTTGCCATCTTTGGTTTCCTGATTAAACATGCGGCAGAGCGCGGCAATTGGTTCGGATTTTCCACGGCAGAGCAATCGCAGGCTATCCAGCATTTCCTTCGGCGCGAGGTGTCCGCAGATAATCTCGCCTTCGTTGCTGATATAGACCATATAGAATGGATGAAGCCGGTTTTGATTGTCAATATTGACGCCGCCGTTGATATTGCGCAGAATAAAAATCGCTCCCGGCGGATATCCTTCCTGTGCCGGAACGACCGTGTGCAAGCCAAAAGGCGTCTGATCCAGTGTCCCATTGCGCTTGACGTAATCCAACAGATCCAGTCGGAATTCATTGAGCCCCAGATCCATTATGGAGATACCGGATGACATATCCTCGATGTCGACCGTCTCCTTTTGCAACCGTTCGAGTTGGGCTTTGCGATATTCCAGATCGCCTTTTTCTTCGGCGTTGATCAGATCGTCATCGCCGGTTGAAGTCATGACTGAAATCTTCATACGCGTCTCAACTCTGCTTTTGAGGTTGATATAATCGTCCAGCGTCAGATCTGGCCAGAAGTTCACCAGTTGGATCACGGCGTTTCGGCTGCCGATGCGGTCAATACGCCCAAAGCGCTGAATGATCCGCACCGGGTTCCAGTGGATGTCGTAATTGACCAGATAATCACAGTCCTGCAGGTTTTGTCCCTCCGAGATACAGTCCGTGGCGATCAGGATTTCAATGGAATCCATAGCGTTCGGCATAAGCAACGCTTTATCCTTTGAAATGGGTGAAAAACAGGTCAGCACGTTGGCGAAGGTTGCCTTAAATTTCGGAATCGTGGTTTTTCCGTCAATATTGCCGGTGATCAGTGCCGTATCCAGCCCGAATTTTTTCCGAATGAATGTGCTGACATGTTCGTACAGGTATTCAGCAGTGTCAGAAAATGCCGAAAAAACCAAGACCTTCTTATTTCCGGGATTAATCGGATTTTCTATCTTTTCCTTGAGGATTTGAAGCAGGGTCTGTAACTTCGCGTCATGTTCCGGCGTGATATCTTCTATCATTAACAAGAGCAGTGCAAGAACCTCGCTGTCCGCCAATATTTCATTCCGCCAGCTTACGAAGTCCATATCCCTGAGATCAATACGGCGGGTCTGCGAAACCGTGAAATATTCCGTGTTTTGATCGTCATCATCAAAATCAATACCATCATCCAGATGGCTTCCCTGAACGAACGATTCTCCGCCGGCTTCAAAGCGATCAATTTCCGCGATGGTTTTTTCGATCAGGGATTGAATCCGTTGGAGCGTTAGCTTGAATGAGTGAACGGAGCTTTCCAGCCGTTTTAAGAGATTGATGCTCATCAGGCGCCGAACGCCCTCTTCCCGTCCCGCCCGGTCGAGGTTTTCGGTCGTGTCAACATATTTATCAAGCCGGCTGGGGAAGATATGTTTGGTCGGGACATATACGGAGAGATTCAGCCGGGATAACTCCGTATAGATCTCCGCGTAATTAATTGCGTCAGCCCTGTCGGTAAGGCTGGGGCGACGCGAGATCGGTTTGTTTCGTTCCGGGAATGCGCCGATTTCCGCCATGTTGTAATACTTTTGAATGTGCTTACGGGAGCGGGCGATGGTTACGCTGTCCAATACCTCGAAAAAGTCAAAGTCCAACATTTTCAATAGCGTACCGGTGTTTCGGTCACTTAACGGGAGTTTACTCCAGTTATTGAAGGCTTGCTGTGCCCGGCGAAAGATTTCATCAATAGGTTTCGCTGTGTTAAGCTTCTCGTTAATCAGGCTTTGATTTCCCTCGTAAGCCAACTGTAATTGGTTGCGCAAATCCGTGAAACGATTATTGACGGGTGTGGCGGATAGCATTAAGACTTTTGTTTTGACACCCTGGCGAATCACTTTGTTCAGGAGCTGGAGGTAACGGTTTTCCCGCGCCTCTTCCCCCTTCGAATAAACCAGGCCGCCGTTGCGGAAGTTGTGCGATTCGTCGATGACGACAAAATCGTAATTTCCCCAATTGAGCCGATCCAGATCCAGGCCGTTCGATTTGCCGGTTTTTCGTGACAGATCAGTGTGATAGAGAACGTCATAACGAAGCCGATCAGTGGCTATCGGGTTGTTTAAATAATTGTCTTTATAGGTATTCCAATTGTCAGCTAACTTTTTGGGACAAAGAACCAGGACAGATTTGTTGCGGTTTTCATAGTATTTGATGACTGCCAGCGCAGTGAACGTTTTGCCGAGCCCGACACTGTCCGCCAGAATACAACCATTATATTGTTCCAGTTTGTTGATAATTGCCAGCGCGGCGTCCTTTTGAAACTCATAAAGCAGGTTCCAAATCTTGCTTTTTTTGAATCCGGTGGCCTCGTTAGGCAGTACGTCTTCTGAAATATCTTGCAGAAATTCGTTGAATATATTATAGAGCGTTACAAAATAAAGGAAATCGGGTGAATTTTCGTTATAGGCCGCGGTGATATTGCTGATGACTTCCTCTGTAACGATCTGAAATTTCGCGGAATCTCTCCATAAAGCATCAAACAGGTCCATGTACGCAGTCGAAAAAGGCGCTTCAGTTTTCTGAATCATACTATACGCATTGTTACCCCGTTCGCAGCCAAGGCCAACGGTGGTGAATTCATTGATCGGCATATAATTTTTATCATCAACATTAATAAAGCCAATCATTTGCTCATTTGTAATGTTCGATTTGAAAACAACCTTTTTTCGAATCCATTCCGAACATTCTTTAGCGACCGCTTTCTGTGTCAGTTCATTGCGGAGTTTTACTTCGAATTCTGTACCATAGAGGCTGCGTTCCCGGTTGAGGCGGGGAATATAAAATTCACGTTTTTCTCTGGGAGCTTTTTCAGTGATAAAAGTGGGTGAGGTGAAAATAAAGCGCAACTCCTCAATTCCATCTAATTGGTCTTTCAATTCCTGATAAGCGTAAATGGAGAAGAACGCCGCAGCGATTGAAATGCGGCTGTTCTGCTTAATTTCTACCGAAAGGTCACTTTTTAGAGTTTTTGAAATGTTATTGATTATTTCCATAAATCAATTTTCCAGGCAGATAAGATTCATTCCATTTAGTTTTCCCCGAGTGTTTTGCAATATTCTATGGTTTGACTGCTGCTGCTGAGTCGTCTCCATGAAACAGTTTCTTCTTTTATAAAATTCTTGAAAAAAGATGGCGAGGATATCATTTTTGCGAGATTGACAGCCCCGAAGGAAAATGACACCAGTTTTTTCTCGCCATCTACTGTTTATTGTATCCTAAAGACCGGACAAAATTCCTGTTATTTCAACCTTCCCGATATTTCAAAATGCGATTAATCCGAAATGTTTTGACGTCCCGATCTAATAAGGATCGAACCGAAACTCTGTGGAAAAGTTGTTGACAGAATTGTGGATAAGCGTACTTTTCAGTGCGCAGGCTGCGGATAAACTGTGTCTGAATTGTGGATCATAGGCGCTGTATGGTGTATCGTCTGTGGATAAACTTCAGAACCGCGGGCGGATTTTGTCCAGATTGATGAGGAGCTGCGCCAGAAAAATGCCTGTGGATAAAAGCCAGGCACCCTTGTGGATAACTTTGTTCCGCATCCAGGCAGGCGTCTTCCCGGAGGACAACGCCAGCGGCAGGCTGAAGCCCGTCCCCATCAGCGGCAGCAACATCGGCAGCACATACTGCGTTGATTTGACCGCCACAAAGAAGATCAGGTAACCGCCGATCATGACAAACCAACACAGCGTCAGCAGATGCGTCAACCGCTGCTCGCCATAAAAACAGGCAAAGATCATTGAAGCAATCAGGAAGAAGAAACAGAACATCTCGGTGTAATGATCTTCAAAAGCCGGATACCAGGCATCCCATCCCGGGCGGTAGTCGTTGCGCGGGTCGTAATCCCCGGCATACCCTTCCGCCATCTCCCCCGATTTCTCCTGCATGATCTCTATCATCCGTCCGCGCGCGTCCGCTCGGAACAGGAACGGATTCGCCAGCACAATGACGGCAGCCATCAACAGGGTATAAATCAGCCCGCGCCGGAGCGCTAGGGGAACGGTGAGCGTTTTTTTCAGCAAACCGATCAGCAGATAAACGGCAATTGCCAGCACGAAGAAAAATCCATAAAGGCGAATGGCGGCGGAAAGCCCGGTGAAAACCGCGGCCAGATAGAAATTGCGCCCAAAACGCAGCCGGTCGCGCTGGAGAAAATACAACACCAGACAGACGAAAAGCAGGTTTAGCCCGTCCGGATGCCAGAACCCCTGGTTGTTCTGCAGCGTGCCCGGCGCGAAAAGCAGAAACAAGAAGACTGCCGGGCTGAGCAGCCAGTGTTGAAAGCGGGTGAACAACCAGACGATGATCAAACAGGCCAAAATCACCGGCAGCACCGAGACGAGAATGCGCAACAGGGGAAGGTTGATCTGGATTTGGTCCGGGAAGGCTTCGCCGGTCAGAATTTTGACCGGCGTCAGCACAAGTGCCGACCAGGCGTAGAAGGGATAGCCATAATGGTAATCCTCATAGATAAAGCGATGGTAGAGCGTGGCGCTGAAGGTCTCCCCGTCACGCATCACATCCATCAGGATCGGATAGATCACATATTCACCCCCGCCGTAGTGCTGGAAGGCGGCCCAGTCCTGCGTGCCGTTGATGTTGGCGGGGAGCAGCAGCAGAATATACAGAATGGAGAGGATGGCCAGGCAGAGCAAAATCCGGCGCTGTTTCAGCGAGAGATCCTTCAGCCGCGGCAGCAGCCGGTATTTCCGCAGGTAGTTGCCTGCGCGGAGCTCCCGCTGGTAGGTGTGCCGGAGCAGGAGGAGAGATTGGGCGAAAAAGAGCATCGCCCACAGGATCTGCGGGCGCAGGTTGGCCGGAATAAACAACCAGGAGAACACCAGGCACCAGGCGGAGAGCAAAACTCCGGCGGCAAAGAAGAGCAGGCTGAAAAATAATCGGTCGCCCTGACGGAAGAAATGGTCCAGCTTCTCCGCGAATTTTTGTCTGCGGGAAGGGTTGCGGTATAGATAAACGCACCCGGCGATCAAAACACACACCAGGGCCAGCGTGATGCCGCCCAGGATCAACCGGGCGGCGGAATAGCCAAAATAAAGCGTCGTCTTGGGTTCGGATGGGTTGAGGAAAGTCAGCAGGACCGCACACAGGCCTTCCGCGATCGTCAGCAACAGCAGAATCCGCAGCGGAAAAATCCCGCTGCGGTTGTCGTTTTGTTTGGTTTGAGATGGATTCTCAGAGTTTGGTCGCATCGCCGCCCAGCGTGACCGAAAGCGTCATTGCGGTGCCGTTCCGGTTGATTTCGATTTCCACGACGTCATTCGGACTGTATTTAAACAGACAGTTATAGAAGGAGCTGTCTGCACTGATCGTGTAATCACCGATCCGGGTGATAATATCACCTTCGCGCATGCCGGCCTGATCCGCCGGGCTGCCGGACTGGACTTGCATCAGGTAGACGCCATACTCAACCGGGAGGCGGTAATTACGAGCCATGCGCGGCGTGACGTCCGCCCAATTGATGCCCAGGTAGGGGCGGCTGAATTTACCGGTCCGGATGATCTGTTCAGAGATAATCCGGGCTGTTTCCGACGGGATGGCAAAACCAAGCCCTTCCGCCGAAGTCGAGGTGGAACTGGAACCGCGGACGATCATCACGTTGATCCCGATCACCTCCCCGGCCAGGTTGACCAGTGGTCCGCCGGAATTGCCCTGGTTGATGGCAGCGTCGGTCTGGATCAGGTTCTCCATCTGGTAGCCGCTGCTGGTTTCCAAAAAGCGGCCGGTGGCGCTGATGACGCCGACCGTGACGGTGTTCTTGAAGTTGCCCAAAGGGGAGCCGATGGCGATGACGGTTTCACCGGATTTCAACAGGGTGGAGTCACCCAATCGCGCGACGGCCGGCATGGTGCCTTCCGCTTTCAGAACGGCTAAATCGGAGAATTCGTCGGAACTGACCAATTTGGCCGGCAGAACCGTCCCATTAGCCAATTCTACAGACAACTCGATCGCGTTCTCAATGACGTGATTGTTGGTCAGGATGTATCCATCTTCGCTGATGATGACGCCGCTGCCCATACTGGTGCCGGTCTGGTTGTAGTTATAGTTGAACCAGCTTGTGCTGGTGGTTTGCACCGTTGCCGTCACGGTTACGACTGCCGGCCCGACCGTTTCGACGACATTGGTGATTTCTGATTCGACGTTTGCATAGGAGGTTGTGATTTGGGCCGGATTTCCGCGCATCTGTTCCATTTCGGAGCGGAGGGCGGTTAATTCCGTTTTTAATGCGGTAATGCTGGTTTCCGCAGCTGTCTGCGTCTTTTCTTGTTGCGGAAGGGAAATGGTGAAAAAATAATAACCGAGAATTACCGCTGCAATAACGCCGCCTGTGATTGCGGCAAGAATGGGTTTAAGGCCGCTGTTTTTTGCCGGCGGCCGATTTTGATATTGAGGGATGTTGCTGTAGTTATAGTCCATAAGGTCCTGTATGGTTTCGCCGCCTGGCCGGCAGCGAACTGGTGATGAAAAATCCCGTGGTTGGAATTGCAAACAGCCCATGCCAACCACAAAGATTATTTTTTGGTTCGGAAGGATTTTTTCAGCCAGGAAAAGAAGAAAAAGAGGGTGGTAACCGCCCAGACCCAGCTGAAAAAATCCTTCCGAACCAAAAAATAATCTTT
>CALCQT010000487.1 GCA_937894825.1 uncultured Anaerolineaceae bacterium | reverse complement strand
GTGATCTGCAAATTGCTCAGTATGCCGTATATCTTTCGGCCTTTGGCATCACGCGTTCACGCCGTCGTCGTCATTGGTCAGTTCCAACCCCGGAAACATGCCTTTGATGAACATGCTTTTACCGCTGCCGGCCTCGCCGACCAGGCCGATCACTTTATCAAAAGGGCTCAAATATTGCTGTGCCACCTGCATGCCCAGATCCGCCATGCGGATCAGCCCGCGCGGCGCAAAAAACACCGAATAGAGGTGGTTGTGCTGCATCCGATCGGAATAGGGCATGGCAGTGCTCCTTAGATTTCAAATTCCACGTCCAACAGCGGGGCATGCTGCTGGGCGCCGTAAACATCCGTCTCGCCGATATCGCCGCTGCAGAGCGGGCGGCGGATGGTGGCCTTGATGGCTTTGGCGGGGACGAATTCCACAATATTGATAATATCCGATTTGGGGATCCTGTACAAGCGCGCAATCAGGTCCGCGTTGATCACCTGCGCGGCGCAAACTTTGTTGAAGTTTTCATAATCCTTGAAAATAATATCCAGTGTCAGTTCATAGGGGCCGGAATTCTTGCTGCGGATGATCTCCGTGATGTCTGTCAGTCTGGTTTTCATTTGCCGGCCTCCTTTTACAGTGTGAGATAGTCGATGGGGAACAGTGAAGCGGGGTCGTCTGTTTGCAGCAGATGGTAGATGCTGAAAACGAAGACCTGCCCGGCGTGAAAATCACTCGGGGAATAGGGGAAGGCCAGGTTGCCGGCCGTGGCGCGGCGGCCTTCGTAACCATAGTGCAGCATGGTGCTGCGGGCGAAAGCGCAAATCGTGTCCGCCTGCTGTTGGCTGGCGGCTGTCGCTTCGATGACGATACCGAGTTCATGCGCCTGCGCAACGGATGGGTGCGGTTCGAGCGGCCCCATCACACCGTCACGTCCGTAAATGTGAAAAAGCAGGCTGTAATCCCCCAGTTTTCCCGCGAAATTGTCCGCAACCCGCTCCTTAACGCCTTTGATGATTTCGTCGATCTGCCGGATCATGACCGGGTCACGTGCGCCGGCGATCGAAACGGTGCGATAGCCGATGCTTTTGGTCCCTTCCAGTTTGACGGTGTTGTTGGCACTTGGTACGAATTTCGTGCCGCTGACTTTCACAATGCGGTCGGTTTCCTGCTCGAAACGGCATTCATGCAGGTCGAGATGGCCGCCGGGACCGGGCAGGATGTAAGGGTTGGTTTTTTCATACAAGGTATGGGCTGCCACGGACAGGGTCGTGCACTTGCGGGCCGGATTGAGCGGCTCCAGCCGGAAATAGTCCTCCCCGATATATCCGAACATGCAATCGCTCCCGCTGCCCGGCGTGGCGCAGATGGCGGCGCACTCAAGGATTTTTCCCAGGTGCAGCGACAAGGCCGGATCACAGCCGTTTTTGATGGCCAGCGCGGCGAAACAAACCGGGTCATAGGTGCGTCCTGCGAGGATGACATCCGGCCCCGATTCAAAGGCAGCCAGGAAGGGCTCGATGCCCATCTGCGCCACAATATGCGTGGTGGCCTCGATGTTCTCCATGGTGAGCGGTGGTGCAGGCTCCAGTGGGGTGATTTTTCCCTGCAGGAACTGTTCCTTGATGAAGTCCTTCTCAAGCTCCGCATGGATCAGCGCCAGTTTGAAATGCAGGCTCTGCTCGCGCGCGATTTCTTCGACGATTTCACGGCACCAGGTCAGATGTGGTTCAGCCCCGCTGCCTCCCGCCGTGCCGATGACCACCGGGATGTGGTTCTCAATCCCGGCCTGGATCATAATCTCCAGATCGCGCTTGACCGCGTCGCGGTCGGTGAAGGAAATGCCGGCGCCCAGATAGTAAGGGCCGGGATCCGTGCTGCCGGCGTCCACGGCGATCAAGTGCGGCTTGCGTTCCATCCCGGCCAGAAACGACTGAATGGGGAAACCGTACCCCAATATGGCCGTGGCGGATAAAATGCGAAACTCCTCTTTCATTGGTTTCCCCTCCTTCTTATTCTGTCAGCGGGTCAGCGCCAGGATGCGCTGCATTTCGTTGTATGCGATCATATAAGCTTCATCCACGCCCATGCCCGGTTTCGCCAGGATTTGCTCAGGGGCGGTGGCCATGGCCAGGTGGACGCAAACCTGTGCGCTGCGGTCGGTCTCATTGCAGGTGCCGCCCAGGTAGGCGCCGACGCCTTTTTCTTTACAGTAACGCACCGCCTCAACGGTGTTGCCGATGCCGCCCAGGTCGGGTGTTTTGATCTGAATCATGTGTCCGGCTTTGTTGTCGGCGAAATATTGGATATCTTCCAGCGTGTTGCACCATTCGTCCGCCACAAGCTCGACGGGAATGCTGCGCGCGTCGATGGCTGCAGTCAGCTCCCGCAGCCCTTGCATTTGCTTTTCGCGATTCTCCAGGTCGACCGGTCCTTCAATCCGCAGCCGGAAAGGTGCGGCGGTTTTGGCCAGTGTATCGAGATAGTTTGCCATGGCGTCGAAATTGTCATTCCCAAAGGCTTGCCCGATGGTACCGTATACGTCGATGTGCAAAACGGGCTGGTAGGCTTCATCCAAGCGCAAATCCAGGATGCGCTGCCGCAGCCATGTGACATATTCAACCAGAATTTCCCCTTGTTTTCCCAGTTTTGTTTCCATCTGATTGATCAGCGCGTGTGGCAATATATCGGCGCCTTTGAGGATCATCTTATCCGCGTTGTCGTAGCGGGAATCGCCGCTTTGGGTGAAGATCGGGACCGACCGGTCACAAACGGACGTACCGTATTCTTCGGCGATGACTTCACACATCAGTTTGTGCTGTGATTTGGCGACTGCGTCCAGCAACGCCTGGCTCACGCCGTAGCGGATGGCAGTATGCAGATGGCGGCCGTTGACCGTCATTTGCTCCAGTTTGGCGGCCATGGTGCGGAAGTCTTCGATTTCGTGTCCGATCAGCTCCGGGAAAATATGCTGTTCAATCACAGGGATAAAGTCCCGCGCTAAAAACAGCGGATCGCGTCCCGCGGTGCCCGAATATTGGACGGCTGCGCAATCTCCCCAGGCGACCTGTCCGTCCTCCAGCACCAGTAAGACGGAAATCGCCTCGCCAGGTTGGCGTACGGCCTGGAATCCCGGCGTAACCGGATCGCCACGGTATGATGCGCCGTCGGAAAGCGCTCCTTTTTTGATAGCAAGCTGGTCGTCAAAATAGAAACCGGTTCGTCCCGGTGCGCACACTGCTTTTACGATTTTCATGTTGTTTCTTTTTTCCCTTTCAATTATTTTTGATTGAATATTAATCTGATTCGGGTGTCAAAAGTGCTATTTGTTTATTAACGATCGCCCCTACAATAGCATGCCGTTTTATACTTTTGACATCCTGATCTTAATCTGATGTGGGTGTCAAAAGTACCATTTTATATGATCGAGTTGTTCTATATTTTGTCGTGTTTCACACGACAAAATATAGAACAACATGTTTGTCATCTCGACTCTCGAGGATGCTCCTGGGTGCCAGTAAGGGGCGTCTTCGACGTCCCGCTGGTACTCAGAGGGGCATCCTCGAGGTGGAGAGACCCTCAATGATTATTTTGGGTCTGATTTTTTCCAAAGGACGTCAATATGCATATTATCTTGCTCTGGAAAATATCAGACCCCTGTTGGATTTTGAGGGTCTCTCCGCCTCGAAAACGGCGTTTCCCAGCCGTTTTCGAGAGTCGAGATGACATAATCGGACTTCTATTAGCATTTATCTGCTTTTGACACCCGTATCAGATTAAGATACGGGTGTCAAAAGTAACTACATCGATTGCCTCTACAGCGATAACCTTCATTGTTGATAGAGGATCCCCGTCACTTTGGGCGGCCGACTAATCGACCTTTACTGATCGCATAAACGTCGTCGATCACCATCTGAAACGAGGGCTCGCGGCCTTCCTGCCGGGCGCGTTCGGCAATCTTCTCCTTATGAAATGTGATCAGATCCTCTGAAAATGGCAAATTCCCGAAATTGAATATACGGATCGCGCCCTGGTTATCCCGAATGGGCAACATTTTGCCGGCATTGTAGCGACTGGGCGCAAAGGGGATATCCAGCACTCCTGCTTCGAAGGCGCGCACCGTTCCGACGGCCCAGTCGCCTTCTCCCAACTGCAACACCCGATCTAAAATACACCTGGTTTCCTGACGAATGATCTCTTTCTCGCTTTTCAAGGCATCTTCGCTGATGGATTGATCCGCCAGCATGGTGATGACCTGTTTGGTGCAGCGCAATCCCATCGCGTTCGCTTCCTTCGTTGGCACGCCCAGCGCTTCATGCGGTGTTTTGACAATCACTTTGGTGGCATGCGCGAGCACCGCTACGGTGCTGCCCCAACTGATCACGGCGAATGCTTTGGATTCGTCCGCCGGAAACCCGCCCATCCACTGGTGCAGGACGGTCGTCACCAGCCTGTTCACATAACCATACCTTTGCAGATATTCCTCAGTGAGCTCCCGAACGGTTTGAACTGCCGCGACGTCCTGAATCAGATTCCCACATTGACCATATCCGACCGTGATGTTCCTGACGCCCTGTTCCGCCGCCAGCAGACTTTCGATAATTGCCACCGCATGGGAGATGCAGGGCGGAACCAATGTGCCGGTCAGTGGGCCGAAGGGCTCCCGATTGATGGGCGCGCCTGCCTCCTCATAAATGCCGGTCAGGCGGTCCACATACTGCCAGTCGCGAACGGTTTTGGCAAGATCGGCGTTTTTCGCATAAGGGATGTTATAGCTGATGCCACCGCCCTCGAAGCTCGTGAAGCCGCCCGCATAGGAGATTTCCGCGAGCAGCCGCGCATCCGGCGTGCCGTGGCGCACTTGAACGGGTACGTCCAGTGCGTCAATGATCTGCCGGCAGCCCGAGACGCCGTGGTTGACGGCCGGGAAGCCGTTGAGCATACTCTTCCCTTCTTTGGCGGACTCTTCGATCCCCATCTGGGCTTCACGGAAACGGTTTTGGCGGGGGTAGCTGTCAATGGTGGTTGGAAGAAGGTCGGCCTCGCCTTCGTTTTGCAGGTGTGTCAAAAGCGTAATATGATCCCGGATCAGTGCGACGCCCGCACGCGGCTGAACCAGCGTGGCGCCCTGCTCTTTGGCTTTTTGCAGCTTTTTGCTGAAAACCCGGTTTTCAGGCAATCCCTTGTGATACGCGATGCCGGCCTGCATGTCCACTTCCCTGCCGGTGGGCCATTGCTGCAGAACCTCCTCCCGCAGGCGGTTGAATTCTTCCTCAGACAGCCGCTTGTTCGACAGTTCCATAATCCTCCAACTCCTTTTTCATGATTGTGACAGCCGTGTCCGGATCCGCTTCTCCCAGCAGTCCCATCGCGGCCAGAATATAACTGCGGTCGACCCAGGCTCGCACCCGTTTGGGTTTCAGCGAAGCGGGTGTGCGTGGATTGTAAAGCGTGTAGGCGGCAACCTGTCCCGCCTTTTTGTTGTGAATGATGGCGCCCCCGGTCATTACCAGCGTTTCGACGCCGGTTAAATCTTTTCCACTCTGACTGTAGGCCGGCCCCATCGGGGTGTATACCTGTTCCAGCGTTCCGGCGTGCCGGGTGAAGGCGGTCTCGACCGCGGCGGCGGCCAGTGCGTTGTCCAGCGCTTCCTCCGCAGCGGTTTGCGGCAGCAGTCCGGGATTTTCGCGGATGGCACTCAGCAGCTGCGTGATCTGCGTCTCGCCAAGACCGGAAAGCGCTGATAAGCGTTGGACTCCCACGGCTTCCAGGACGCCGGAAGCGCTGTAACGCATGCCGATATCCCCTTCTACCGTACGTTTCGCGTAAGGTTCCGCAAAACCCTTCAGGATCGTATTGGCGGTTTTCGGCGCGCCGGATGCGATGGAATAGACATCCGTGGTCGCGCCGCCCAGATCCACCGCCACCAGATCGCCAAGTCCGGCGGTCCGGGATGTGCCTTTTGCGAGCAGCTCCATGGCCTGCAGGATGGCGCTGGGTGTGGGCATCAGAATGCCGTCGATCAGTCGTTCCGTTTTGCTCAGTCCCTTTGCCCGGATGATGCGGCGCAGGAACAAATCGCGGATCACCTGTTGAACCGGTTCGATCCGGAGCACGCCCAATTTGGGCATGACGTTGTCGCAGAGGAAGAGTTCCCATCCCGGGAGCCGTTCCGCGCATTCATCCGCGGCAT
>CALCQT010000486.1 GCA_937894825.1 uncultured Anaerolineaceae bacterium | reverse complement strand
GGAACGCTCGGGAGCATGTGTGACCCGAAGCCAAACACGTCTGCCATGCCGGTGAAAACCGTGATTACGAATCCGGTTCCGACCAGACGCAACCCGAAGTCAGCGGTCAGCGAAACAGAACCTTTGGGCCAGAAACACATCAGGCTGATATATCCGCCGAGACAGATGATGCCGATGCCGATGATGAAAGACGCCGTCTGCACGAATCCGATCACCGGACTGCGGTCCAGTCCGAACATAGACGGACGCGCACCCAGCAGCAGCAGCAGATAGCCGGCAATAGTTGTAATCAGGCCAAAGCGCAGCCGCTTTTTTGAATGTGGAACAAAAGCCTCGGCTGGGCTCTCTTCTTTTCTTTCTGTGTTGTTCATACAAATATCCTTTCGAGGATGCGGCGCCAATTTCCATGAAAAATGCGATTGACATCGTCCGGGCTGTAACCTCGGTTTTTCAGGATACGTTCCAGTTTTTGCAGGTCACTGATATCGTTCATTTCGAAAGGGATGGCCGGGTACCCAAATCCGCCGTCCGAGTCCGTCCCGATTGCGGCGTGCCGGGAGTTGCCTGCGATCTGGCAAATGTGGTCGATATGGTTTGCCAGTGTCTCCAGTGTGACCCGGTTACGTGGATCAGCAATCTCCCATTCTGTGTCCAGAAATCCATTGAATGGCAGCACACCCATGACGCCGTCCCGTTCAACCAGCCGCGCGACGGTGTCGTCAGTAAAATGACGGTCGTTGGGCGGGTTTTTCAATAAAGCCCGGCAATTGCAGTGTGTGGCGATCACAATCCCTTCATAACGATCCAGGGCCTCGTTGGCGCTCAGCGTGTTCATATGCGCCGTATCGAGGACAAATTTCTTTTCCGCCATCACGGCCAATAGTTCGCGCCCTTCCGGCGTGAAACGATCGGCGGGATCGCTCAGGAAATCGCCGCACCAGCGTCCGCTGCCCCAAACCGGGCCGATGATCCGCAGGCCGCGTTCGTAATACTCGTCCAGATCGCCGTAGTCCCGCAGCCCTTCCGCACCTTCCCAAAGAATAACCAGTCCCACCGGGTGGGTCTGCTGTGACACTTCTGTGGCTGTGTCCTGCCAGGCGCTCAATGTTTGATCAAGATCGGATTTTGTGAGGATGATTTTGAATTTTTCAGGGTATTCTTCCTGCCAGCGCCGGTAAAAGTCGAGTTGGGTCAAAACGGAACGGTGGCATTCATCCTTGTTGTCGTATGAAGTTCCGGTGATTTTGGGTCCGGTGCGATGTTCGGGCGGATCCAGAAATACTGTGCTGAAAACGATTCCAACCTGGCCTTTCTGTAACTCAGGCCAACCTACGGTGGCCTGGTTGATCAGGTTCTCCGGTTCCCGGGCGCGGATCTCCGCCACGGATCGGGTGTAGTCACGGTTTCTGCCGAGTGAAGTGGATGCGAAATCAATATGCCCATCAATGAGAAAAGTCATGCCGGTTCCCTTTCTGATACGTTTGATTATACGCGAAATACGGCCTGCCATGCGGGCATTCCATTTGCAGTCCATTCTTTTTTTTAAGCGAAATACCAAAAATCGGACAATAAGTCTGTCATGTTTGTTTATTTCAAGTGCTTCATATTACGATTATGCTTTTGACATCCTGATCTTCCTTTTATTTGAAAAAAGATAGAAATTCGGATTTTGTCATCCATTGCGACGTTTTTGCACTATGATTAAGGATGCAGCGGCACGAATTGCTGAAAAAGCAAGCCGGAATAGAAAGAGGTGGCATCAATGACCAAAGAATTAAACTCGCTCAGCTCGCAAACGTTGGCTTTGTTGTTGAACTTTCAAAAAATGGAAGAAAATGGCAGCGCAATTTATCAGCGGATTGCGGAGCGTGAGAAGGACGAAACGAATAAAGCCACACTGCTGCGGATTGCGGCCGAAGAGAAGCGTCACGCGCAGATGTGGCAGCATTATACCGGCAAGGAAGTAAAACCGGACCGGTTTCAACTGTTCTGGTATACCCTGCTCAGTTATATTCTGGGATATACATTTGTCATCAAATTGATGGAAGGATCCGAAGTCCTGGGGAAAGAAGCGCTTGAAGGTCTTGAAAATGACTTTCCGGAGGCACGCTTCATCATGGATCAGGAACAGGAACATGAGGAACGCCTGATCGAAATTCTGGATGAGGAACGGCTGCAATATGTCGGCGCGATGGTGCTTGGGTTGAATGACGCGCTGGTGGAATTGACCGGAACGATTGCCGGGCTGACCTTTGCGCTGGCGAATACCCGCCTGGTGGCGCTGTCCGGGATCATTACCGGTGTCTCAGCTACGCTTTCGATGGCAGCCTCCAACTATCTGGCTGAACGGGCGGACGGAAATCAAAAGGCGCTGAAGTCAAGTCTTTATACCGGTGTCGCCTACCTGGTCACTGTGGTCCTGATGGTGCTGCCGTTTTTACTGCTGCCGGAGGATCAGTACCTGTTGGCGCTGATCATTATGCTCGTTACCGTTATCGTGATCATCTTCTGTTTCACCTACTACATTTCCGTGGCGAAGTCGCTGCCGTTTTTTCAGCGCTTTGGTGAGATGGCAGTGATCAGCCTGAGCGTGGCTGTCATTTCATTCTTCATCGGTCTGCTGGCCAAGCGCTTTTTGGGCATCGACATTTGATTTGCACATTAAAAAAATTATGTAGGGGAGACCAGCGGTCTCCCGGTTCGCGGTACGCGAACAATGATTTTTTAATATTTCAGACAATTGTGGGATTGAGAAAAAAATAAAGGAGATTCAATCATGAACATTTATGACTTTACAGTCAAAGACAATCGCGGGAATGATGTTTCATTATCCTCATATCAGGGAAAAGTATTGTTGGTGGTCAACACGGCCACGGAATGCGGTCTTACGCCGCAGTATGACGCGCTTGAGGCGCTTTATGAAAAGTATCAGGCGGAAGGTTTTGAGATTCTTGACTTTCCCAGCAACCAATTCAAGGGGCAGGCGCCCGGGACAGATGCGGAGATCGATAGCTTTTGCCGGGTGACCTACGGCACAAAATTTCCACGCTTTTCCAAAATTGATGTGAATGGAGAGCAGACTGCTCCATTGTATGTCTGGCTCAAAGCGCAGGCGCCCGACGATGCCGGGGATGAAGTGTCCGACGCGTTTGAAGAACGGGTAAAGAAGTATGAAGTATCTCCTGAACCCGGCGATATTAAGTGGAACTTCGGCAAGTTTCTGATCAATAAAACCGGGCAGGTGGCGGGACGGTTTTCTCCCGCTTATACACCCGATAAACTGGCGCCGGATATCGCAGCACTGTTGGCCGTCTGATAAATCTGAAAATTC
>CALCQT010000485.1 GCA_937894825.1 uncultured Anaerolineaceae bacterium | reverse complement strand
GCGCCTGGCCAATTGCCCCCCGCAGCGTTGAACCCAGGAACGGCGGCAACACCGTCGTCTCGATTGAAACCAGCACAACTTTCAATGGTAAATAAGAAAGTGAGAATGCAGCTTGTTCGTCCATTTTCTCCTTTAATAAAAACTCAGATGTTTCTGATTCTTGCCCAAAGGTTAAAACTTAATGAACATCAGCCGGGCAACCTGCAAATATAATATAGCGAATTAATACTTAATGGACTCGTACAACCGCCATTCGCTGAAGCTTTTTTGCGATTATCTGTTATGGGAATTATAGCAGGTTCAAGGTGCAATTCAAATGGATTTGGTCGATCAGAAAAAATCAAATCACACGATACTTGACCCTATTCATATATTTTTGCCCGGACAACAACCCAAAACCGGCAAACTTCAAAACGAAACTCCGAATGGTGGCATAAGCCGCATTACCAAAATCCCGTTCCAGTTGTTTCGTCGAAAATTCACCTGTCCCATAGAAAGCCAGGACAAAATTCCACAAATCATGTTCTTTCTCAGTGACTTTTCCATCATCCAACAACTTTTGAAAGGCCTGCAGCGTCCCGCTTTCAAGTTTGCCAGCTTCTAATTTGTTATATACATTTTCGACAAAATATGTCAGGAATGGCGTCACGTCAATCACGCCACTGATCTCACGATTCCGCTCAGTGAGCGCATAAGCTTCATAGTAACGGTTCCGGCTTTCCTGAATGTAACTGGAAAAAGCGGCATATAACGCGGCCGGATAGCCACGCCGCACCAGAAACCACAGATGCAGCAGGCGGGCCATCCGGCCATTCCCGTCAAAGTAAGGATGGATGTACCCAATATAGAAATGAATCATGCCCGCCTTCAGCAAATCGTCGAGATCGTCTCCGTTGTTGATAAACGCAATCAGTTCCGTCATATAAGCAGGCAGCTTCTCAGCCGACAGCCCTTGATGTCCAACGCTGACGCCAACCAGAAAAACAGGTTCATGCCGATATAGGTTATCCGGCAAGAGCTGATTTTTAACGTCCAGAGAATCTTCAACCGCAATCCGATACAACTTCCGCAGATTTTCTTCTGTGATTTTCCGATCCGGATCGGCGATAAACTCCAACCCTTTTTTTATGCCATAGATCCGTTCTTCACTTTCGCTGGCGGGAGCGTACCCTTGAAGAATCCGGCGAATACTGTCGCGCGAAGATTCAATGTTTTCGATGGCGAGCGTAGAATGGATTTCATCCTCCGCCTCCCGATGGTTCAAAAGAGCCAACCCGGACGGCTCTCTGACCAGAAATTTGACTGCATTCAGACTGATTGTGGCCAGGTTTTCAAGATAAACCAGCCTTTCCCCCGAGGAATCTCGTAATGGAAGCGTGCGGTACACCGTACTCTTAAACAGCGCAAGCATCTCGGCTACATCCTGCACAGAGTATTTGTACTGCATCTTTTTCAGATCATAAATCCGTTTATCGGCAAGCATTGTTATAAACAGTTTCGCATCCATTCGTCGCTCCTGACTGATACATATTGATACTAATTAGTATCAATATGTATCAGTCTATCAAAACAACGATACGATTACAAGGCCAATTTTATTTTGATTTGTCGATAACTTGAAAAGTTCTGAGAGATTTCGAGAGCTGTTCATATTTGGTGATGAAGGCGAATTTTGCACAGTCAAGCCCATGAATCCGCCTCATCCCGCGACGTGATTGATCTCCCGCAGATCCACCACCCGTGTGCAAACCCGTTCAGCCAGCGCCGGGTTGTGCGTCACCGCCACCAGCCCAAGGTCACGCCGCTCGGACTCCGCCAGCAGACAGCGCCAAACCTGCGCCTGCGTGATCGCATCCAGCATGGTGCTCATCTCGTCGGCAATCACGAACCGAGCTCCGGCGTAGAGCGCCCGCGCCACACAGAAACGCTGCAACTCCCCGCCTGAGAGTTCACGCGGAAAACGTTCCAACCAAGCCGGCTCAATCCCCAATTCGGACAGCAACGGCGTGTCCAGTTGGCCCGCCTCCGCAAGCACTTGGCGCATTTTCCAGCGCGGATTAATGGCCTGTTCCGGATGCTGTCCGATCAGCTGCACCGGTGAAGCGCCTTTCTGCGGCAGCGGTGCCCCATCCAACAGTACCCGCCCATCTGTCGGTGCTTCGTACCCGGCCAGCAACTTCACCAAAGTGGTCTTTCCGTAACCACTGGGGGCGACCACGCCGACCCGTTCACCAGCCTTGACCTGAAATGAGAGCGCCTTCAGAATGTCAGGGGACTGCGCACTGTAACGAAAACCCAGATTAATCGCCTCAAGCCGCATGGACACACCGCACTTTTCCGCCGCGCACGGTTCGCATGGGCGGCGTCTCCTGTTCGCACGCGGCTGTTTTCAGCTCACAACGCGGGCCGAACAGGCAACCGTCCGGCAGCGCTTCAGGATAGGGCTGGAACCCGGGAATCGGTTCAAATCCGTTCTGCGGCAGTGCCCGCCACAGCGCCCGGCTGTAGGGATGGCGGAGCGCATCCGGACCGGCCGCGAAATCGGCCGCCGGCGTCTCCTCCAGTGTCGTTCCGGCGTAAAAGACAGCAATTTGATCGGCAACGTTCAGTGCCAGGTCAACGTCATGCGTGATCAAAATCACCGCTTTTCCGGCGTCCGCCAGTTCGCGCAGGATTGACAGTGCTTCCATTGCTTGCGAGAGGTGCATGCCCGGTGTCGGTTCGTCCGCGATAATCAGACGCGCGTCACTGATGATCGCTGTCGAAAACAGAACCCGCCGTGCCATACCACCCGAAAGTTGGAAGGGGTAAAGCCGTTCACTGGGCAGCGGCAGCTCCAGCCGTCGAAAAACTTCGCGCTGCCGCTCCATTCTTTCTGCAGATTTTTCCGCGCCGCGCGCCTGATCTCCCACTCGCATCAATGGATCCAGATAGGTGACGGATTGCGGAATCAACGCAATTTCACTGCCACACAATTGTTTTTGCCGCACAGCGTTCAAAGGTTGGCCATCATACCGCATAACTCCGCTGAGCATGGCATTGGCCGGCAGCAGTCCCAGAATGGCATGCGCCAACAGACTTTTGCCGGAACCGGAAGCCCCCGCCACCGCCAGAATTTCGCCAGCCCGAGCTGTAAGAGACAGATCTGAGATCACATTTAGATTCGTTTGGGCCAATCCGCGTTGGTATCTGCGGAAGGAAACCGAGAGATTTTGCACATCCAGCAGCAGTGATAAGGGATCAATCATTCGTTTTATTCCTCAAGCAATTATTATCTAAATACACGGCAGGGTCGAATCCATCTTTGATTGTGGCCCTAAAGTAGGATTCTTGTGCCACTGAATGAGATTTTCTACTTTTGACACCCGCATCACCTTTGAATCCTATCAATCTATTCATGCGCACTGGCGGGATCCAACAGCATCCTCAAGTTCTCACCCAGCCGGTCAAACAGCAATACCAACAAAACCAGCGCCAGACCAGGGAAAAAGGCCAGCCACCACATGCCGCCGGTCAGGTAGCGCATGCTCTCCGAAAGGATAATGCCGATGGCCGGTTCGTCCGGCGGCAGGCCATAACCCAGAAAAGACAGCGAAGCCTCATGCAGGATGGCATGCGGAAACATCAGAACCAGACCCACCACAAACTGCGGCAGGATATGCGGCAGGATATGCCGCAGCAAAATCCAACCGGTAGAATGGCCCAAGCGGCGCGAGACCATGATGTAAGGCTGCGATCGAATCTGCAGCACCTCAGCCCGAACCAAACGGGCCAGGCTGGTCCAATGGGTCACGGCAATGCCAATCACCAGTCCGGTTAATCCCCGACCGCAGGCAAAGGAGATCAGGATCAGCAGCACCAGATGCGGGATGCCCATCACCAGATCGATCAGCCAGTTGATGGCCGCGTCCAGCCATTTTGATCCGGTTGCCGCAGCCGCACCGATCAGCGTCGCCAACACTGCGCTGACCATCGAAGCAATCGTGCCAACCTTGAGGGAGAGCGCCAGCCCTTTCAGCGTGCGCAGCAGCATATCGCGTCCCAGCCAGTCGGTCCCAAAAGGATATTCCAGCGAAGGAGACAATCCTTTGCGCGAAAAATCCGGCGTAACTGCGTCTGAGGGGATCCATTCACCGGACAGCAAGATCCCTGCCGCCACCATCAGTAAAACGATGCAGGTAATCATGGTCTGCAATCGGCGGTTGACTCCACGCCGAGGCCGGTCAATCACGATTGGACTGTCCATGGGGACGCTCCTCCCGGATGCGCGGATCGATCACGCCATAAAGGATGTCGGCAATCAGGTTGCCGCTGAAAACAAACAACGTGCTGAAAATCGTTACGCCCAACAGCAGCGGCACATCCGAATTGAGTCCTGCAGCCGAAACCGCCGCGCCCAATCCCGGATAGGAGAAGACATTTTCCGCCAGCACACTGCCGCCGAACAGTTCCGAAAAGGAAGCGAACTGCAGCGTAAGTGCCGGCAGGATCACATTTCGAAAGCCATGCCGTTTCATGATTGTCCAGGTATTCTCGCCGCGTGCGCGTGCAAACAGCACATAGTCGCTCTCCAGCACGTCAATCAGTTTCTGCCGGGTGTGCAGTGCCACGCTGGCGAAAGAGATAAAGCTGAGCGTCAGTGCGGGCAGCGCCAGATGATGCAGTCGCTGCCCAAAGGTGACATCCGCATTGGCGACCCCGATCGGGCGGGACAAGCCGATCGGGAACCAACCCAGCGCAACCGAGAAGATCAGCAGGAACACCAGTCCCAGCCAAAAGGTAGGGACGGAACTCAGCATCAGACAGAGCGCCCTGAGGACGCGATCCAACCACCGGCCGCGCCGCAGCCCCATGACGCAGCCCAGCGTGAACCCGATCAATCCGGATAGTAGCCACGAGGTCATCATCAGCGCCAGCGTATTGAGAAAGCGCTCGCGGATGATCACCGCCACCGGCTGGCGATAGAGCAGTGATGTGCCCATGTCGCCGCGCAGCAAAGCCGAGAGCCACAAAAAATAACGCTGCACGGGAGGATCATTCAGCCCCCAATAATCGGCGATGGCCGCACGCTGCTCCATACTGACATTACCGACGCCTAACACATACTGCTGTACAGGATCCACCGGCGACAGGCTGACCAGCGCAAAGGCAACAACAGTTGTTGCGAGCAGCAACGTTGCCACCCGCAACAACTGTTTCCCGCTTCGTCCGCCAAGTCGGCGGAGAGTCTGCAACGAGGTCAATTCCACTTCCAGTCGCGCAGATTCTGCAGCAACGTCCAACTCGCGCCATGCGCGTGAAGCTGCTGGTCCCCAATGTCGAGCCCATCGCGCACATAGTAAAGATGGCTCAGATTCACCAGCCAGACCCAGGGTGCGCTGCCTTTCATAGCCGTCCCGTTGGTACCGTCCCACTGCGCCAGTTGCCATTGTTCATTAGCTTCGTCAACACTGAGCGCGTGCAGCGCGGCATCAAGGTAACCATCCACGGCCGGATCGGCAAAGCCCTCCGGATTATAGTAATCATCACGCAGTGCGTTGTTGCTGTGATAGAGCAGATAACTGGAGTACGGATTGGATGAACCCCAGCCCATCAGAACGGCATTGCTGAACATGCGTTTCGAGATATCATCCCAACTGGTACCTTCCACATTGATGCGGATACCAATTGCTTTGACCTGTGCTGCCGCGGCCAACGCCAACGCCTGCCGCACCGAATCGCCACTGGGATACAGGCAGGTAAATTCTGCTTTTATCCCGTCTTTCTCCAGGATGCCATCACCGTCAGAATCCATCCAACCGTCATCCGCCAAAATTTGGCGGGACAGTTCAAGATCGGTCTCGATCTGAACCTCAGGGTTATTCCATGGCATGCCGTCATTTTCAGAAAAGGCCGGTTCGGCAAATCCGTTGACCGCGTCCAGCGCGATCTGCTCCCGGTCAATGACATAAGCCAGCGCTTGTCGGATCGCCAAATGACTGGTCACGTCATTACCAACCGGATAGCCGCTTTCAGTGACTTTGCCTTCAGCAGGTGTGACAGGCAGCGTAAAGCCACGGTTATCCTGCGTGCTGATCACTTCAAGATGCATACCGGGAATCTCTCTTGTGGCTTGGGTAGCGCTGGTCAACGCCACATCAACCAGTCCTGCCTGCGCGGCGGCAAAAGCCGCGTCTTCATCCATGAAGACAATCACGGCTTTTTTGATGGTCGGAACCGCGCCATAATAATCTTCGTTCGCCTCCAGAATGACCTGCTCGCCCTTGTTCCACTGTACAAACTTCCAGGGGCCGGAGCCGATGGGATGGTTGGCATAATCGCCGTCATAGCCATGTTCGGGGACGATGCCGACGCTGGCAATCGTATTGATAAAGGTCGAAGTCGGTGCGTTCAGCGTGAAAGTGATTTCATGATCCCCGGTGGCTTCACACGTCGCCAGCCAGGTCAGGTCCAGTGAAGACTGGCTGTCTTTGGCAGTCTGAAAAGTGAACACGACATCACTGGCTTTCACCGGTTCTCCGTCCGTGAAAAAGGCGTCGTCCCGCAACGTGAAAGTCCAGGTCAGGCCATCTGCGCCGATCTCGTAGTCCGTAGCAAGGTCATTCACAATGCGCATGTCCTGGGTGTACTCCACCAGTGTACTCTGAATGAGTGGAGTGTTGCCGTGCCCCCAACCAACGGTGGGATCAAACCCGTTGGAAGGTTCGCTGCCGACGGCAACAATCACTTCGGTTTTCGCACCATTGTCCTGTGCGGCCACAGCGCTCACGGCCAATACCGTGAGGAGGAACAATACAGGGAGAATATGGATTATTTTGCTGATTCTGTTTTTCATTTTGTTTTCGCTTTCCTGGTTGTCAGGCAGTGCATTCTATTGTGTATATAAAAAGAAGACGCTGCATGGCTTGACAGGTCTTCTGACCGGCAGGAAGTTTCCTACTCCTGATGGTATGATTCATACATGGATCCGCCCTGTGGACGGGGTTTCAAATGGCTGGAACGGATTGTTCAGACGGGAAAGGCTTTTCGAAGCGCTGCGGCGGATTCATTCCGCCGACCCGCATATTAAAATACCACGACGGGAAAGAACTGTCAATCGGAAACAAAGATACAAAAAATAGGTAAAGAATTCAGAAAAAATTTGCAATGGCTAATAATTTAGAATACAATAAATTTATCCGGAAATGCGGGCAACATAGGGATAACTGGAGCTACAGCGCCAATGCTGACGCAGCCGAAGATAATGGAAAATACTTTTTTGGGCTTCACAAATTTTTCTCCATTCGCTTCTTTTCGATTTTGGTTGCGATCACATGGTGGATAGCAGCTACAGGGTGATACAGCAGCATTCGGGGCCCGGAAAAACGCATAACGTCTCGGATCTTTTCCCTCATATCAGGTTTGTAGCAATGAACTTTGCAGTTGGAGCAGAAGGTTTTTGTTTCCATGAAAGGACACATTTCACTGCGCTGCCGGGCGTAGGCGTCCAGAGCCGCACAGTCAGGGCAGAGCTCGTTTTTGGTTTCATGCTTGGAGCGGCAGTAAAGCCGAATCATCAACGAAACCATCTCTTTTTCCTGCTCCCGCTTTTTCTGAATATCCTTTTTCATTAACTTACTCTCCCGTTTTCTACAGAGGTAACTTTGTCGGCAATCCCCATGGTGAAGAAGCGATGGGATACCCATTGTACCAACCTTTCCCCGGTACCGTCTTGATTATATATAATATTACAGATGAAAATATACGACCTCCGCCCCTTGACAAAAACTTCTGACTGCATCCACCGGAGGAAGGAATATTGAACAGGCCAGATCGGAGATTGGAAAGTGCGCCAGACAGGGAAGTAAGCGAGGAATTGTCTTCACCAATTCACAGGAAGATTCCTTGCCGAAACCCTGGCAATAAAAATCCGTATTAACGAAATAGGTTATCATTCAGATGATGCGCCAGGTCATGCAAGCTTAATTTTTTCTTCTTGCGACCGAAATAAAAAAATGCGAGGTGCAATATTAAAATCCTGATTACAACAGACTGGTACGCACCGACAATTAACGGCGTTGTCACCTCTGTGTTGAACTTAAGGAGAGAGCTGGTGCTGCGCGGGCATAACGTCCGTGTTCTCACTTTGTCGCAGACCCTCCAGTCCTTTGAATCGGATGGCGTCACCTATATCGGGTCGGTCGGAGTTGGGATGATTTATCCCGGCGCCAGACTCAAGACGGCTTTTTTCAGCAGTCTGGTCCAGAAACTTGTGGATTGGCGGCCTGACATCATTCACTCCCAATGTGAGTTCTCCACTTTTTTTATCGCGCGTCAGATTGCAAAAAGCCTGAATATTCCGATTATCCACACCTACCACACCGTTTATGAGGACTATACCCATTACTTTTTGCTTAACCAACGATGGGGCCACCACATGGTCGCGTCCCTGTCCCGTTGGATTATCGGACGGACCTCCTGTGTAATTGCCCCCACAGAAAAAGTGAGAACTTTATTACACAGCTATGGAATTGACCAGGACGTTCATGTCGTTCCGACCGGAATCAATTTAAACCGGTTCACAAAAGCTCCGGCAACGGAAAAACAGGTTGCCATTCGGAAGCGGATCGGAATTCCGCCGGAAAATAATATTTTGCTTTATGTGGGACGCCTTGCAATGGAGAAGAATCTGGAAGAACTGCTGCGGTATCATGCAAAATGCAGCAACCGGAATCTGACCTTCCTGATCGTGGGGGACGGACCTTACCGGGAAACACTGGAACGAATCGTCTCGGAACTGGAAATCCGGGATTCTGTGCGGTTTACCGGCATGATCCCGCCAGAGAAAATTGGCGACTACTACCATCTTGGAACCCTGTTTGTCAGTGCTTCCGTAAGCGAAACGCAGGGACTTACATATATCGAAGCCCTGGCTTCCGGTCTGCCGGTTCTGTGTCGCAAAGACCCCTGCCTGGATGGCGTCGTTCTGGACGGATATAATGGCTGGCTATACGAAAATGAAGACGATTATTTTGAAAAACTGAATTTTTTCATGAACCGCACAGAAATACGGAAAGAAATGCCGGAACACGCAGCCAGCCTTGCGCAACAAATGTTTTCCGCCGCCATGTTTGCAGAAAAAGTGGAGCGCGTATATCTTGACGTGCTTTACAGATCCATGACTGAAGATGCCATGATCTATCGGAGAGAGATTTCATGCCCCAAAATTTTATAAGAAAGGCCATCAGCGTTTGCTCCGCACTCAGTCTGATAGCCATCATCCTGTTTGCTGTTTACGCCTGGCATAGCCGTCTTTTTACGACACAGGAAGATTTACAGGTCTATATCGCCGGATTCGGCGCGATGGGCGCCCTGGTTTTTATTCTCTTTCAAGCGGTTCAGGTGGTTGTCCCCATTGCTCCAGGTGGAATCAGCTCTTTGGCAGGCGTCCTGTTGTTCGGACCATGGATGGGATTTTTATACAATTACATCGGCCTTTGCCTCGGATCCCACGCGGCGTTTGCCATTGGACGGACCTATGGGAAGCCCGTTCTCTATGCCATTTTCAATAAAAAGATGATTGAGAAATACGAGGAAATATCAACCGGAAACAATAGCAAATTTGCGAGATGGTTCGCAATCGCAATCTTTCTTCCTGTCGCACCGGATGACCTTTTATGTTATCTGGCCGGTACAACACGGATGAGTTGGCGGCAATTCACCCTGATCATTTTGCTCGGCAAGCCTGCCTCCATCGCCCTTTACAGTTTGGGCTTAAATTTAATTTTGCAGCGAATTATTACGCTGGTGAGTTGAAAGAAGGGTTCCTATGCGTGTCACCTTATATTCCGGATCGCTGTCGCTGGTACGAAAAAGCGGTGTGGGGCAGGCAATTTTGCATCAAAAAGCCATGCTGGAATCCATTGGGATCGAAACAACCGATCTGTGGAAAGAGCCATCCGCAATCGTCCATATCAATACAATATTTCCGAACTCGTTCCTTGCCGCCCATCTGGCGCGGATGCAGCATAAAAAAGTTGTCTACTATGGTCACTCCACCATGGAGGATTTCCGAAACTCATTTATCGGCGCCAATATCATCGCGCCTCTGTTCAGACGCTGGATCATCCAATGCTACGGGCTGGGCGACGTCGTCATCACACCCACGCCCTATTCAAAAAGACTGCTGGAGAGTTACGGAATTAAAAAACCGATCTACAACCTCTCAAACGGCGTCAATACAGACTTTTTTGCTCCCAATCCCAAACGGCGTGCCGCGTTCCGGGCAAAATACAACCTCAGCCCAACGGATAAAGCGGTTATTTCTGTCGGACATTTTTTTGAGCGTAAAGGACTGCCGGACTTTGTGGAGTTGGCACGCAGCCTGCCGGATGTACAGTTTTTCTGGTTTGGATATACCAATTTGAAACTCGTCACGAAAAAGATTCGCAGCGCCATTGAGACCGCGCCTGAAAATCTTCATTTTCCCGGCTATGTGGAGCCGGATGCACTGCGGGACGCCTATTGCGGCTGTGACCTGTTTGCCTTCCTTTCCCATGAGGAGACCGAAGGGATCGTGGTGCTGGAGGCGCTGGCCTGCGGCATTCCGGTGCTGGTTCGGGATATTCCGGTCTATGAAGACTGGAATATCCCGAACCAGCACCGGAATGC
>CALCQT010000484.1 GCA_937894825.1 uncultured Anaerolineaceae bacterium | reverse complement strand
CGGATTTATTCCGGTGAATATTGTTCAGGCAATGTCTGGTGGCGTTATCGCTCAAGTGAGTGTTTTTGCAATCATATTTGGGATTGCTTTCAGTTACGTGAATAGCGGCGAGAAAAAAAGTTTCTATAACATGTTATGTGAATTTAATAAAGCCATTCTCATGGTAATCAATATGGTGATGAAAATGGCGCCTATCGGTGTATTCTGCCTGATAGCATCTTCGATCGGAAAATTTAGTGTAAAAGTAATCATCCCGCTGGCAAAATATTTGGGTATATACGGTCTTGGAACAGTCATCTTTTTGCTGCTATGGATCGCGGTTGTTTCAATGTATATTCGGATTAGCCCAATTGAAATTGTAAAGCGCACGGCCCGGATGTCTCTTGTGGCACTGGCGACAACTTCATCAGCGGTCACACTGCCGGTGGAGATGGAAGACGCTGAGCGTAAGTTGGGTGTTACAAAGGAAGTGAATAAGATCACGCTCCCATTGGGTGTGAGCCTTAATAGCAACGGCGCCGCGATGCACATGGCCATAACGATTATTACGGTGGCTCAGCTTTATCAGGTTGGATATCATTTTAATGACTTAATTTATATTGTTGCGTTAGCATCCTTTGCTTCATTGGCCAATGCTGTTGTGCCTGGAGCCGGATTAGTCTCACTTTCAATTGTGATTCCTCAAATGGGCTTGCCGCTCGAATCTATCGCTTTATTTGCCGGGGTGGAGTGGTTTGTTGGAATGCTGCGAACCATTTTAAATGTTGATGCGGATACCTTTGCATCGATCCTGGTAGCGAAAAGTGAGCATAAGCTAAATTATGACGTATATAAGGAAGATTATCAGTTGTAATCAATTGGAACATCTTTGGTTTTGAATAAGGGTCTCGACCGGCAGATTGAAACTTACCGGAAAAGCCTTTTCATACAATGTTTCGGAAAAATGAACGTTAATTGATACATGTCAAATTAATAACGCTGGTCATAAAATTCTAAAAAACTTAGGGGAAGTCTGGATGGAGAAAAAAGTCGCAGTTGTCGCAATCGGCGGAAATTCGTTGATCAAGGATAAAGCACACCAATCCTGTCAGGATCAATATCAGGCAGCAAAAGAAACGGCGAAACACATTGTCAGTATGATTGAAGACGGCTGGGAGGTCGTCGTTGGTCACGGGAATGGTCCGCAGGTTGGTTTTTTGTTGCAAAAAGCAGAGCTGGCTGAGAAAATGATCGGGTTGGCAGTGTCGCCGCTGGATGTATGCGGTGCGCAAAGCCAGGGACAGATTGGTTATATGCTTGCACAAAATCTGCAGAATGAGCTGCAGCGGCAGGGGATCCGGAAGCCTGTGGCTTGCGTTCTGGAGCAGACGGTTGTCGACAAAAAAGATCCGGCCTTTACGAACCCCACCAAACCGATCGGCGGGTTTATGACCGAGGATGAGGCAAAGGCGAAAGTAGCTTCAGAAGGCTGGACTGTTGTTGAAGATGCGGGCCGAGGCTGGCGGCGGGTGGTCGCGTCACCGCTTCCCCAGGAAATTGTTGAACTGGATGCGATTAAAATGCTGATTCAATCTGGCATTGTGACGATTTCCATCGGCGGCGGTGGGATTCCTGTTGTTCGTAATGCCGACGGGGATCTCGAAGGTGTTGCTGCGGTAATTGATAAAGATTTTGGGAACAGTTTGCTGGCACGCCAGCTTAATGCGGATCTGCTGCTGATTTCGACCGCAGTTGAAAAAGTTGCGTTGTCTTTTGGGACGCCGGAGCAGCGGTGGCTTGATAAAATGACGCTTGCCGAGGCAAAGACGCTTCTGGAAGAAGGCAAGCATTTCAAGAGCGGTTCAATGGCGCCAAAAATTCAGGCTTGCATCTGGTTCCTCGAAGCAGGTGGAAAACAGGCGATCATTACCAATCCTGAGAATATTGGCCGGGCGCTTAAAGGAGAGCGTGGGACCCTCATCACAGCTTAATCAAAACAGGTAATAAAGGATTCTGGATGCTACAAAGGCATCCAGAATATAACAGGAGAATTCAATGATAATTAGAATATAATTTTTTAATGAGTCTGTTTTTTCCTTTTCTTCCTGAATCTGCAAATGGGCTGATGGAGAGCATCGACTTCAAAGCGGTGGAAAAAAACGTTCAGAAAGATGATGCGACCGTAAAAGTTGAGGTTGTCATAACGGCCGATTCCGGAGAAAAATCTGTGACGACAGTGCTCTATAAACTGATATGGATTGATAAAGGCTAGTTTATCACGGCACTGGAAGCCGGGTAAGAGGACATAAAATGCCGTTTCGTAACGGCAATAAACGAACATAAAAATTGCCCGGTTTGCCACGAAATGGCGACCGGACAATTCTTTTCCCGGATGCACTTTTAAATTAATTTCCCGCTGAAAAGGAATAACTTCTTCACCCTTTGAATCAGGGGTTGAAATTTTCAAAATCGAATCAATGTTATACTTATTCTTCGATTATGAAAGAAAATATCCGAAACTTCTGTATTATCGCCCATGTCGATCATGGGAAATCCACGCTGGCTGACCGGCTTCTGCAGGTGACCGGCACGATTTCCGACCGCCAGATGGTCAGCCAGGTGCTGGACAGTATGGATCTCGAACGTGAGAAAGGGGTGACGATTAAGGCCTCCGCTGTTCGGATGACCTACAAAGCTTCGGATGGCAACGAATATGAACTGAACCTGATCGATACGCCAGGACATGTCGACTTTAGTTACGAAGTCAGTCGGGCGCTGGCGGCCTGCGAAGGCGCGCTGCTGGTGGTGGACGCCACGCAGGGCATTGAGGCCCAGACGCTGGCCAACCTCTATCTGGCGCTGGATTCCGATCTGATCATCATCCCGGTCATCAACAAAATCGATTTGCCTTCAGCCGATCCCGATGAGGTCGCGAAGGAGCTGACCAATCTGTTGGGGATTCCCTCAGAAGATATCCCGCGCGTTTCGGCCAAGGAAGGGATTAATATTGAGACGATTCTGGAAATGATCGTCAAACTGGTCCCGCCTCCATCCGGAGACGAGACGCTGCCGATGCGTGCGCTCATCTTTGATTCCCTCTATGATTCTTATAAAGGCGTGATTGCTTACGTGCGGGTGCGCGACGGTGTTCTGACGCAGAATATGCTTTTGCACCTGATGGCCACCAAGACGGACCTGAAACCGGTCGAGATCGGGATTTTCTCCCCGGAGATGAAACCGGTCAAAACGCTCTCTGTCGGTGAAGTGGGTTATATTGCCACCGGTTTGAAAACGGTGCGTGAATGCCGCGTGGGCGACACCATTACCCAAGCGGATAACCCTGCTACGGAGATGTTGCACGGTTATCAGAAGGCCAAGCCGATGGTTTTCGCCGGGATCTATCCGGTCGAAGGCGAGGATTATGACGACCTGCGTTCCGCGCTGGAGAAGCTGCAATTGAATGACGCCTCGCTGGATTATCAACCCGAAACGTCACAGGCGCTGAATTTTGGTTTCCGCTGCGGATTCCTGGGTTTATTCCACATGGAAATCATCCAGGAGCGGCTTGAGCGGGAATATGATCTGGATATTGTTGTGACCGCGCCCTCGGTCGAATATCAGGTTGTGCTGAATGATGGGACGAAGATCGCCATTGATTCTCCGGTGCAGCTGCCGGATGAGGGGACGATTGCGGAAATTCATGAACCCTGGATGAAGCTGCAGATTTTTACCCCGACCGAATTCTATGGCACGATCATGGAGTTGGTGCGAAAACGGCGCGGTGTCTTCATCGAACAGGATTACCCCGCTCCGGATCGAGTGCAGATCAATTATGAAATCCCGCTGGCAGAATTGATCGTCAATTTCTTTAATGAACTGAAATCCAGGACGCGCGGTTATGCCTCCATGGATTATCAGATGCTTGAATATCGTCCCGGCAACCTGGTTAAGGTTGAAGTGCTGGTCGGCGGCGAGACGGTTGACGCGCTGGCGACGATCGTGCATAAGGACGACGCTTATCATAAAGGACAGAAGCTGGTGACGAAATTGAAAGAGCTCATCCCGCGCCAGATGTATGAGGTTGCGATTCAGGCCAGCGCTTCCGGACGGGTGATCTCCCGCGCAAACGTGAAAGCGATGCGCAAGGATGTTCTGGCCAAGTGTTACGGCGGTGATATTTCCCGTAAGCGTAAGCTGCTTGAAAAGCAGAAACGCGGCAAGAAACGTATGAAGATGGTCGGGAACGTCGAAATTCCACAGGAGGCGTTTCTGGCTGTGCTGCAGTTGGAGGAAGATTAATCCAGATGGAAACCGCGAAAAAAAAGTCCCAGGGCAATTCGCTGAAAAAGAGTCTGCCGGGTATTCTGGTCAGTGTTCTTATTGTCGTTATCCTGTTGCGGTTCGTCGACTTTAAGGAAGTGATCGGATCGTTTCGCAATGTGTCGCTGAAATTACTGGCGGCGATTTTTCTGCTGCAGACGGTGGCCTTCATTTTCCGCGGCCTGGCCTGGCGCGTGATTCTGGATGGCCGCCCGACCGTGATGCAGAGCTACTGGACGGTGACGGAAGGTTATCTGCTCAATTTGCTGCCGCTGCGTCTTGGCGAAGTGGGACGGGCGGTGATCATGGGCGGACTGATCCAACGCAGCCCGTTTTATGTTTTCTCGACGGTGATTCTGGAACGGCTGGTCGATGTGGTCATCACGCTGATCATGCTGGTGCTGACAGTTCCGCTTGTGTCCGGGGCGGGATTTTCCGGCGGGACCTATACCATTCTGTTCGTGTTGGTCCTGGCTGGGTTGGCGGCGATTTTTTTGGTCGTACGCAATCAGGAAAAATTCCTGGCGCTGCTGGGAAAAGTGATCCGGCCGGATTCCAAAGCCGGAAAATTTATTCTGCCTAAGGTAGCGTCGATTTTATCCGGGATGCAGATCCTGAATCAGCCGAGGAAATTTCTGGTTTGGATGTTCTGGATTCTGCTGGCATGGCTGTGCTGGTGGCTGACGATGATCGTCAGCATGCGGGTCTTTTTCCCACAACTTCCGCTTTGGGCCAGTTTTTTCACGCAGAGTATTACCGCGCTGGGCGGAGCGATTCCTTCGGCGCCGGCCGGGTTGGGTGTGATCGAGGGCGCTTTTGTGGTGGCGCTGAGCTTTTTGGGAGTCGGTCAATCTGAGGCGCTGGCTTTTGGGATTTTGAATCATTCGATGGGGATTATCACGCCGGTATTCTGGGGAATCATCGGTTTTCTGGTGCAGGGACAAAAGTTTTCGGAAGTTTTTTCGGGATTACAAAACGCGGAGCTTTCAGAGGAAAAGGACACAGAATGAGCAAAAAATACCTTGTGACGGGTGGCGCCGGATTTATCGGGACCAATTTTACGGCTGATTTGCTGGAGAAAAACCGTACGGTAGCGATTTTTGATAATCTTTCCCGAGCCGGTTCGCGGGCCAATCTGGCCTGGCTGCGGGAGAAATACGGATCAGACGCATTTCAGCTGATCACGGCGGATATCCGGGACGCGGATGCGCTGGAAAAAGCCGCGAAGGATGCGGACGTGATCTGCCACTTTGCGGGGCAGGTGGCTGTGACGACCTCCGTGGTGAATCCGCGGGAGGATTTCGATATTAACGCGACCGGGACTTTCAATGTGCTGGAAGCGGCCCTAAAAAGCGGCCGGAATCCGTTTGTGCTCTATACCTCGACGAACAAGGTCTATGGCGGAATGGAAGCTGTGCGGGTGCTGGAGAGGGAGCTCGATTACGCCTATGCCGATTTTCCGCAGGGCATTTCGGAAAGCCAGCCGCTGGATTTCCATTCACCTTACGGTTGTTCAAAGGGAACCGGGGACCAGTATACACGTGATTACAGCCGGATCTATCAGCTGCCCACGGTGGTTCTCCGTCAAAGCGCAATTTACGGTCCGCGTCAGTTTGGGGTGGAAGATCAGGGCTGGGTCTCCTGGTTTATTATTGCCGTGCTGACCGGGAAACCGATCACGATTTACGGCAACGGGAAACAGGTGCGTGATCTGTTGTATATTGACGACCTGGTGCGGGCCTATCATGCCGCGATTGATCAGCCGGAAGTTTCCGCGGGTAAAATTTACAATATCGGCGGTGGCGTCAGCAACGTGATTTCGATCTGGAAAGAATTTGGCCCCATTCTGGAAACTTTATCCGGACGGGAAATTCCGGTCGGGTATGGCGATTGGCGTCCGGGCGACCAGGTGATTTATGTTTCAGATATTCGCAAGGCTCAACGGGAGTTGAACTGGACGCCGCAGGTCTCGGTGCAGCAAGGGATCGAACGGCTCTATCGTTGGGCGGAAGCCAATCGGGGCCTGTTTGCATGAAGATTTTGATCGCGCTGACCTACTACAGTCCGTATATCAGCGGTCTGACAATTTATGCCGAACGGATTGCGCGCGCCTGGGCCAAAGGCGGTCACGAGGTGGTCGTGCTGACCTCGCGCCACAGCCCGGAGTTGCCTGAGGAAGAGATTCTGGACGGAGTGCGTGTGGTGCGGGCGCCGATTTTGTTGCGCATTAGTAAGGGCGCGGTAATGCCGGCTTTTTGGGCGAAAGCAGTCAGGCTGGTGGAATGGGCCGATGTGGTGAATCCGCATCTGCCGCAGTTTGACGCGGCCTGGGTGGCCTGGCTGGGGAAACGCAAAGGCAAATTCACGGTCCTGACCTATCATTGTGACCTGATGATGCCGCCCGGATTGGTCAACCGGATCGCGAATCGCTTTGTCCTGTGGATGAATGATCTGGCGGGCCGTTTTTGCGGTCGGATCGTAGCCTATACCGAAGATTATGCCGAGCATTCGTTATTTCTGCCCAAATTCTCCGGGAAAGTGAGCATTATCCAGCCGCCGGTTGAATTGCCGGAAGTCAGCGAGGCGGAGGTGGATGCGTTTCGGGAGGCAGTACAGGCAGGCAACAATTCGCCGATTATTGGGATGGCCTGCCGGTTTGCGGCGGACAAAGGCGTGGAAGTGCTTTTGGACGCGCTGCCAAAAATTCTGGAACGGTATCCATCCGCCTGTGTTTATTTTGCCGGCCCTTATGAGAATGTGCTGGGCGAACGGGCGTATTACGACCGTCTGAAACCCCGGCTGCAGCAGTTTATTGAGTCAGGACACTGGAAGTTCCTCGGCAGTCTTTCACCGGTGGAAATGACGAAATTTTATCGCACGATCGACCTGCTGACGATGCCCAGCCTGAACCGGACGGACGCCTTTGGCCTGGTCCAAATCGAAGCCATGATGAACGGGAAACCTTCGGTGGCGGCCAATTTGCCCGGGATTCGGATCCCGGCTCAGCGCCATGCGATGGGCCGCATCTTCCCGATTGGCGACAGCGAAGCGCTGGCGGAGGCGATCATTGCTACGGTAGCGCAAAATGAAAGGTATTCGGAACAGCAAACGGCAGGAATTCGGGAATTTTACCGCCCGGATGTAGTTGCCGCTGCTTATGAAGAATTGAAAAAAACGTATGGAAATCAATAAAACAAAACCCCGGACAGGCGGGAACGAAAAAGATTTTCTCTGGATTCAGATCCGGGAACTGCCTTATTTCCGTGCGCTGCTGCGGGCGGTCGAAGCGAAGTTTTATCAGGATCTGACTGTTGAAGCGCCGGTACTGGACATCGGCTGCGGTGACGGTCATTTCGCCAGCCGGACTTTTGATTTTCAAATTGACGTTGGGATCGATCCCTGGGAGGGACCGCTGCGGGAAGCCGCGAAAACCGACGCTTATCGTCTGACGATCCACTGTGAAGGGGCGGATATTCCGTACCCGGACCAATCTTTTCAGACGGTGATCAGCAATTCTGTGCTGGAGCATATTCCGGATGTGGACGCGGTGATGGCCGAAGCCGGGCGGGTAATCAAACCGGGCGGCAGCTTCATCTTCTGTGTGCCGAATCACCAGTTTCTGGGGAATTTATCTGTTTCCAACTTTTTTGACCGCATCGGCCTGCGTTTTGCCGCGAATGGGTACCGCGCTTTTTTCAACCGCATCTCCCGACATCATCACTGTGACGATCCGGAGACCTGGCGGGCGCGCCTGGAGCAAAACGGTTTTGAAATCGTGCACTGGTGGCATTATTTTTCACCGGCGGCCTTTCATACGCTTGAATGGGGACATTATTTTGGGTTGCCTGCCTGGATTTGCCATTTTCTGACGGGGAAATGGATTTTGTTTCCTTATCGCTGGAATTTATGGCCGGTGGAACGGCTGTGCCGCCGCTATTATGAGGAGCCGGCAGAGCAGGAGGCCGGGTCTTATACCTTTTACATTGCGCGCAAAAAAGAGGGTCGTCCATGAAGTGTGAGGAGATTTATATTTTCCGCGAAGCGGAAAATATAAATCTCCAATTAATGTCATCTCGAGTGGAGCGAAGCGGAGTCGAGAGATCATCAAACTTCATCAGGAGTCTGATAATTTCCAGAGCTCATGTATATGAAAATTTCTGCATTTTGTTCGAAAAACTATTCTCCGGAGAATATCAGACCCCTGATAAATTTTGAGGGTCTCTCCACCCCGACGGGACGTCGATGACGCCCCTTTCGGGAGTCGAGATGACAGGATCATTGTTCAATACATTATCGTGCGGAGCACGCCAATGTATTGGACAATCCCTTCACAGAAGATTTGCTTTGTCACTTGAATCGCACATCAGCGAAACGGAGGTATGAAACATGGACGAAACACAGATTCCCGACAATACCGGTTCCGGCGAACCGAACGAACAACCGGAAGATGTCCGCCTGATGGAGCCTGAAGAAATCACGGTTTTGGATTATTTCCGTTTCAAAATCAATCCAAAAAATTGGGGCAAAGAGCTGCTGCCGGATGACATTGCGCAGTCGTCCGATGAGGGCGCCGCGGATCAAATCGGGCAGGAGCCTGAACCTTCCACATTCCAGGTACTGTTGGCGCGGCTGCGGGATGGAATTCAGTCGGAACGTTTATCGATTCCGCAACTGCCATCCGGCGCTGTGCTGGCTGCGTTCGTACTGGCCGTGGCGGCACAGGCGTTCCTGGAACCACGCATCATCGGCAACCGCCGTGAACCATTATTGGGTGTGGCGCTGTATGCGCTTTCCGCGCTGGTTTTAACTCTGGGTTTTGTTTTCAGGCAGAAAAATCCCACCGATGTCGTTGAAAATGTCGCAGCGGTTGATTCATCCGCGAACCGTTTTGAGACGCGGATCCGTGTCGAATGGCTGACGGCTTCGTTTGGCTGTATGTTGACGGCTTTTCTCCTGTTTGGCGGTAATCGCTTCACTTTCTTTAATATGTTGTTCTGGATTGCGGCCATTCTTTGTGGAATGATCGCCTTTCAGCCGGATTTCTCTTTCCGAGCATTCTCGCAAAAACTTTCGACGAACCTGCGGACGCTGACCATGCTGAATATCCGGCTTTCCCCCTGGAATCTGCTTTGGCTGGCGGCCTTTGCGGTCTGCGTTTTCTTTCGCTTCCATCAGCTGGAAGCTGTGCCCGGCGACATGTTCAGCGATCATGCCGAGAAGCTGTACGATGTAATGGACGTGCTAAATGGGAAAACTTCGATCTTTTTCGTCCGCAACACGGGGCGCGAGGCCTTCCAATTTTATTGGACGGCGCTGATGATCAAACTGTTCGGCACCGGCATCAGCTTCCTGAGCCTGAAGGTTGGCACCGCGCTGGCCGGGCTTTTCGCGCTGCCTTTCGTCTACCTGCTGGGAAAACAGCTTGGCAACCGCTGGACGGGATTGTTCGCCATGCTGCTGTGCGGGATGGCATACTGGCCGAATGTGATCGGGCGCGTCGCGCTGCGTTTCGCGTTTTATCCCATGTTCACCGCGCCGGCGCTGTTTTTCCTGTTTCGTGGGCTGGCCAAACACAGCCGGACCTGTCTGATTTGGAGCGGATTCTTCCTTGGGTTGGGCTTGCAGGGTTACAGCGCCATGCGGATTGTCCCGCTGGTGTTCGCGGTGATTTTTCTGATTTACTGGCTTTTCCAACCGCGGGCCGCCCGCAAAAACAGCTGGCGTGGACTGTTCGGACTGGTCTATTTCACTTTATTGCTCAGTCTGCCATTGGTGCGAGTTACCCTGGATATGCCGGAAGCCGTTTTTTATCGCTCATTGACCCGGCTTGGAGAAGCCGAAACCGCGCTTTCCGCCCCGGCCGTACAGATTTTCTTTTCGAATCTGTGGGAAGCGGTCATCATGCCCTTCTGGGATAATGGCGGCATCTGGGTTCATTCCGTCATCTTCCGCCCGGCGCTGGACCATCTCAGCGCGGCGCTTTTTTTCGGCGGGCTGGTTCTGGTCATTTTCCGCTTTGTCCAACACCGAAGCTGGCAGGACTTGTGTCTGCTGTTCAGTATTCCTGCACTGATGCTGCCTTCGGTGTTGTCGATCGCATTCCCGGCTGAAAATCCGTCCCTGAACCGGACCGGGGCTGCCATGATCCCGATTTTGATTGTGGCGGCATTGGGGCTGGGCTATTTGCTGGAAACGCTGGAACGGGCGCTGCAGCGGAGAAACCTTTCGATTCTTCTGGTGCTGGTGACTGCGGCCGGGCTGTTGTTTTACAGCGGTTCTGAGAATTATGGGCTGGTTTTCAATACCTGGCGCACGGATTATGAGAAAAACGCGCTGAATACACGCC
>CALCQT010000483.1 GCA_937894825.1 uncultured Anaerolineaceae bacterium | reverse complement strand
GGAATGGCCAATTGATCAAAGCGCTGTTATTGACCGGAATATTATCCGGATCGCAGTCTGGGAATTTGCGATTTCCGAGAGAACACCACTCCGTGTTGCGATTAATGAATGCGTGGATCTGGCGAAAATCTTTGGTTCTGAAAGTTCACAGCGGTTTGTGAATGGCGTTTTGGGCAGTCTCGCAGCGCACCAGGAGGAGCTTAAAGCTTCCTTATAGAAATCCATTCTCCCGGATTGGACAATCCATCCAAAACATATTATTTAAGCGACAAGAGCGGAAACGAGGCTGGGATGACGGTCATTTCCGCTCCTTTTGTCTGTAATTGTTTATATAATTCAGATTGATTTTTTTCTATTCCATGTATAATTATTATTTGTTGCAAAAGGGGTCCTGATAGCGAAGGAATTCTAGTAGCAATATGTTTCAAAATTCTGAAATGCGGCGACTGCCGCATCATAACTAAATACACGTGGAGGAATTGAAGTATGGAAAATATTGGCATTCCCGGCAAATATGGTTTAGAGAATTATGGTATTAAAAACGCCGGAAAAATTTACTGGAATGCTCAGCCTGCTGTTTTGGTTGCGGAAGCAGTCAAACGAGGCGAAGGCGTTCTTTCTCCCGATGGCGCACTGATTGCGTCAACCGGCGCCCGCACTGGACGGTCTCCCAAAGATAAATTTATTGTGGATAATGGTACAGATCAGGAAAAAGGAATCGACTGGACCAGTGTTAACGTAAAAATATCGCCGGAGAAATTCGAGAAACTGTACACGAAGATGTTAGGGTATGTCCAGGGGAAAGATCTGTTCATCGCGGACCTCGAAGCAGGCGCGGATCCTGACTATGCATTTCCGATCCGTGTAATCACCGAATATGCCTGGTCGAACCTTTTCGCAAACGATTTGTTCATTCGCCCTGAGCTTTCAACCCGCCCCGATCGCGTGCCTGAATTTACCGTCATCAACGTACCCGGGCTTGAAGCTATCAAAGAAGAAGACGGAACAAACAGCGAAGCATTCGTGATTGTTAACTACCTGAAGAAAATTGTTTTGATCGGCGGAACAAAATATGCCGGCGAAATCAAGAAATCCATCTTCTCCGTTTTGAACCTCCTCCTTCCTCTCAAAGGCGTGATGACCATGCACTGTTCCGCCAACGTTGGAAAAGACGGCGACACTGCACTGTTCTTTGGCCTTTCCGGTACCGGAAAAACCACCCTGTCCTCTGATCCGGAACGACTGCTGATCGGCGACGACGAACATGGCTGGAGCGATAACGGCGTCTTCAACTTCGAAGGCGGCTGCTACGCGAAAATGATTAAACTGAGCCAGGAACACGAACCGCTCATCTGGGACGCCGTCCATAAGTTCTCTGCTGTTCTGGAGAACGTTGTTTATGACGAACTGACCCATGAGATTGACTTCGACGATGACTCGCTCACGGAAAACACCCGCGGCGCCTATCCGATTCATTTCATTGACGGTATCGTTGAAGAAGGCCATGCCGGACATCCGAAGAATATTTTCATGCTGACTGCGGACGCCTCCGGCATCCTGCCTCCGATCTCCCGGCTTTCCCGTGAACAGGCCATGTATTATTTCATGTCCGGTTATACCTCCAAATTGGCCGGAACCGAAACGGGCATTACCGAACCGCAGCCGAGCTTCTCAACCTGCTTTGGCCAGCCGTTCCTGCCGCTGCATCCTTCCGTTTACGCCGAAATGCTGGGAAAACGGATCGACGAGAATGATTCCAAAGTCTGGTTGCTGAACACCGGTTGGTCCGGTGGCCCTTACGGCGTCGGCGCCCGCTTCAAGCTGCCTTACACCCGCGCTTTTGTCCGCGCTGCGTTGACGGGAGCTTTTGACAGCGTATCCTTTGAGACAGAACCTTTCTTCGGCCTTGAAATTCCGACCTCCTGCCCGGACGTTCCGGCAGAAGTTCTGAATCCGCGCGATACCTGGGCTGATAAAGCCGCTTATGATGAATCCGCGAAGAAACTCGCCGCAGCGTTTGTAAAGAATTTCGGGAAATACGCTGAGCGCACTTCACAGAAGATCATTGACGCCGGTCCGAAAGCCTGAGCTACGCTGATTTTTTGAACTATAAAAGCGTGTGAGAAGCCTCACACGCTTTTATTATCTGCGTCATCAAGAGAATTACTTTATTCCTGGATGGGATTCATCAACTGTTTTTTACCGCTGATGCTTTCCACATTCAATTCCAAAACAACGACTTTTTGGACAGCTGCCGGCGAAAAAGACTGAAAAGTTCTTCCCTTGCCATACTTTTTGACAATTGCGGTCAATCCTTCAATTTTTGCGGAATCTTCAGTGACAATCTTCATCCGGCCAATCCCCACCACACTTTCATAAACTGCGCTCCAGGTACAGGGGACTTCCGGATCTTTTTCGGAAACTGCATAGAAGATATCCGTTTCAAAACTGACCCGATTATTTACGCGCAGCAGTTCAATTTTTCTACCTTCGGGCGCTGAATGAGAGAAAAGGCAAATATTTCCTTCCTCGTTTATGGATTGTGCAAAGTTCATCGGAACGATATATGGATATTCGTAGTCTATCATGGCTATGCGCAATATATCAGATTTTTCCAATATTTGGATAATCTCGGCGCGTTCTTTTATTTCTCGCTCTTCTCTTCTCATGCAAACTCCATTATTTTAATTATTTGAATTCCGATCACAAAAAACGGGCTTAGAGGGATTGATTTTGTTCTCTCAGTCCTCAAGGAGAGCAATATAGCGGAAAAAATCCCGGACAGTATCAGTCCGACCGCAATCGCAAGCAACGCCTGATACCAACCGATCAGCAAACCAATCCATCCGCCAAACATCGCGTCGCTAAAACCGAATCCGACACTGCCCGCAGATTGCCTTTGCCCTATAATCCAATAAATGGCCAGCAACACGAGAGCCGGAATCAGGAACCCGGATAGTTTATCGTACCATATCAGATGTTTAACCGGTGTAAAAAAACTCGAAAGCAATAGCAATATCTGTAACTCAGCTGGCAAAAAATGACTCAAAATATCAATTCCAGCCAAAATCAGAAGGATTAGGAATGATACGTCCCAAATGCCCGGAGAAATCCCTTTACCGGTCAACACCGGCACTAAGTAAAAACATAGATAAAAGAGGAAAACCAGGAGTATTTTTGAAAGCGTGATTCGTGCCGGATTTTCTGCAAATCCTTTCCGTCGGAAAAGGTGAGCACGAATAAATCGGCTGAGTGCAAAAGACAACACCGCACCAGCGGTCAGCAGCAATGCGGCGTAAACGAGAAAAAAAGTTTCTTTTTGCATCTCAAGCCAGTCACCAGATTTTACTCAGTGATTCTTATCTTCTGATTGTAATTGCATTTCCAGGGAAAAGACTGCCAGTGGCGAGGGTGAGATTTGAACTCACGACCAAGGGCTTATGAGTCCCCTGCTCTGCCACTGAGCTACCTCGCCTTCAAGCGTATGCAATATTACTATAAGGGGAGACTTTTGTCAACAAAATTGACGGTTTTTTCCGGCCTTTTGGCTGAACTCCCGGCAAAATTCGGCCCGGTCCAGTCTGCCGGATCCGGAATAGAATGACCCAGGGTTGACGTCCAGCAAAATCAGCCGGACCAGGGAGATTTGACCATACGCCAGGGGCTTATGCGTCCCTTGCCCCTTATTTCCGATCCAGAGAACCTGGAGATGGGCTCGCTTCCCGTGGAACATAATGGTCGAGCGTCTTCGGCTCCTGCTTCAAAGCCGCTGCCGCCGCGATCGCATCCATGCTGAGCTGTACCTGGCTGTCAAACGAATCGGTTTTTCGTCGGTCGACCCGCTGATAGCTGCCATCAGGTTGCATAATCCGCGCACGGTCCGCATCCATCAATTGAACGGCCAGAACACGAAAAACCCGATTGCGAGCCTCCGGATCCTCTACAGGGAACTGCAACTCGATTCTGCGGTCCAGATTACGTGGCATCCAGTCCGCGCTCGACATAAAGAGATCTTCCTGCCCGTCATTGTAATAGTAAAAAATTCTGGAGTGCTCCAGGTAACGCCCCACCAGACTGCGAACGAAAATATTCTCAGAAAGATTCTTAACACCGGGCCTCAGACAGCATATTCCGCGAATGATCAGATATATTCTCACGCCAGCCTGAGAAGCCTTATATAACGCCTCAATAATTTCCGGATCCACTAATGAGTTGATCTTCGCGACAATCACCGCATGTTTTCCCTCGAGCACATTCTTTCGCTCCTGATCAATCCGATTCAATGTGTCGTCCCGAAGCCATTTCGGAGCCGGAATAAATTTTCGCCAGGATAACGGCGCGGAATACCCGGAAATCATATTGAAAAAATCGGTTGCGTCCCGTCCAATAGGCTCCGCGCAGGTTAACAACCCCATATCCGTATAAATTTTGGCAGTGATATCGTTATAATTTCCTGTGCCCAAATGCACATAACGCCGAATGCCATCCTCATCATTTCGGACAATCAACGTGATCTTGCTGTGGGTTTTCAAACCGATCAGGCCATAAATCACATGGCATCCGGCCTGTTCAAGTTTTTTGGCCCAGTGAATATTATTTTCTTCATCAAAGCGCGCTTTCAGCTCCACCAGAACCAGTACCTGTTTCCCGCGCATCGCTGCATCCGCCAACGAGTTAATAATCGGCGACTGGCCGCTGACCCGGTATAACGTTTGCTTGATCGCCAGGACATTGGGATCCTCCGCCGCCTGCCGAATCAATTCGATGATCGGATCAAAGCGCTCAAAAGGATGGTTTATGATAACGTCCCGCTCGCGAATAACAGCAAAATAATCCTGTTTGTTATAAAAAGCGGGCACCAACTGAGAACTGAAATGAGGATACTGCAAGTCCGGGCGGGCCGTAAATTTGGGGACTTTTGATAAAAAAGTCAAGTCCAACGGTCCCGGAATTTCATAAATATCGCGCTCGCTGATCTTTAACTCATCATTCAGGGTCGGCAAAATATCCGGATCAAACCCCTTTTGAATTTCCAGCCGGATTACCTCCCCCCATTGACGCTGCCGGATCTGGGTTTCAATTTCGATCAGCAAATCCGCGGCATCTTCGTCGTCAATGGCAAGGTCTGCATTCCGCATAATCCGGAAACAGGAAACCGTCCCCACCTTGACACTACTGAACAAACGGTCAATATAGGCCGTAACAATATCTTCCAACAGAATAAATTGAGCGCTATTTTCGGAAGGCAACCGCAATAAACGCGGCAGCACCGCCGGGATTTGCACAATTGCGAACGGATTTTTCTCGTCAGACACCTTTATCTTCCGCGGTTTTTCGACCCGAACAAAAAGGTTCAGTGTTTTATTTGCGATCAACGGAAAAGGAGACGCGGCGTCAACCGACAGCGGAGTCAACACAGGAAAAACCGTTGATTCAAAATAATTGTCAACAAAAGTTTTCTGTTTGGATGATAATTCACTGAAGCCAAGAAACGAAATTCCGTTTTTCTCAAGCGCCGGATTAATTGAACGGGATAATGTCGAATATTGTTTTTTCGCCATTTCATGCGTTCGCTCTGAGATCGCTTCCAGTTGTTCATTCGGTTTTAATCCGGCAGGGTCCGTTTGGGTGTAATCCGCATTCACCTGATCTTTCAGTGAGGCAACACGAATCATGAAAAACTCATCAAGGTTTGAACTGGTGATCGAGAGGAAATTCAGCCGCTCGAACAACGGATTATCTTTGTCACGCGCCTCTTCCAAAACACGATCATTAAATTCGAGCCAGCTCAATTCCCGATTGATCAAACGTCCGGGAAGCTCATCAATTTTGGGAAAGTTTTCATAACCGATTTCCGTAATCGAATCCAGCACATCAAGGAAAGATTTATTTTCTTCAAATTGATTTTTTTCCATCCCGGTTTCCTTTATATGGCCTTGCTTTTCCGTAATTTAATCTCCGGCTGCAGTCCGAACAACTCCATAAACAATGACGTGTGTTTTTTGAAATTCCATAGTTCCAGCGTAAAATCCTGGTCGGCGCTGACGGTTATTTCCAGCTTATCCCCATTCACAAGCGTCCGCAGAATGGACACCTTTTGCTTATGGCCCGCGTCCAGAGAATTACCCAGGGTCAGATAAGCGATCAGCTTGAGAACCATCACCCGTTCATCCTCACTCAATTTTTGCAGTTTTGGCTCATTCGGCGTTATATGGCCATTATGAAAACAGGCAATAATTGAGACCATTTCCATCTCATTCTCATCGAATCCAACAATCGCATTGGACTGGATGATATCATAGCTGTGGATGCCATCATTTTCAACACTGATATATTTACCGATATTATGCAGAATTGCGCCGATCTGTAAATATACGCGCGCTTTCTTTGGCAGCCCATGGATCTTTTGCGTTAAATCGAAAAGCCGCAGCGATAAGTCCGCGACATGGCGCGAATGTTTTTTATCGGAACGGTAGCGGTTCGCAAAATAAATCGCAGATTCCAGCCGGGTGATGTCAGGATTTCGCTTGAATTTATAGTTCTGCAGCCTGGCGGCCATTTCATACAACAATCCATCAGCCAGATCGACATCTGAAAAATAGAATTGATCTGTACCCGTAAACTGGAGCACTTCATCAATTACGATACAAGCCGGCAGCAATAAATTTTCCTGTTCCGAAGGGACCGTGGACAACCGTTGTAAGCCGGAATTCCCTTTGTTTTTCAACTTTCCAAAGAAACTCTCAAAACTGGATCGTTTAATCTGTTCCTGTTTCTTTTCAGACCATCCTGCGACATGCATAATGTATCGAGATGATCCTCCCAAAACAAACAGGTTTTGATAAGACGTCCGTCTCGGGCCGAAAGATTTATAGTAATTCAGCTCGCCCGAAATATATTCAGCCATTAATGCGTTGAAGTCCGTCGAGTGACGCTCCAAATCGCCTAACAATTCCCGAATGCGAAGTGATCCAAGCCGGAAATTTTGCGTATTGATGTATTTGCCCTTATTGAAAAGCGTCAGCTGGATGCTGCCGGAACCAATGTTCAGTACCAGGGCATTCGTTTCAATTAATGCCGTGAAATTCAACATGGTTTCGGATAATGCCAGCTGATGATAGAAAAGATCCATACTGTTTGAAAGGACTTTGACATCAAAACCGGTATGGCTGCGGATCTGCTCAACAGCAAAAAGCTGATTACGCGCTTCGCGGAATGCGCTGGTCGCCACGGCTCGGACATGGTTCACTTTATATTCTTCAATTTTTTTATTAAAAGTTTTCAGAACATCAATCGCCAGTCCCAGCGAATGCTGACTGATTTTACCCGTTTTATAAGTATCAGCCCCCATTGGAATGGTACGTTGGACTTCATCAATGATTTTCGGCGGTTCTCCGGCTTTAAGAACCGCGATCTTCATCACAATATCATGGGAGCCCACGTCAATCGCGGCAACGGTCATTTGCTTAGACATAATCCAGTTGCTCATCTCCGAAGAAGATTCCGGTTTTTCGGGCGTCTGCGACAAGATAATGATCCAGCGGAACAGATTTCAGTTTTCCGGCGACTTCCTTCAAGGGAATACCGACCACTTTTCCATTTACAATGCCGACCATTCTGCCAAATTTTTTATCCAGTATCATATCAGCGGCTTCGACACCAAGTGCCGTGGTCAGCACGCGGTCATATGCGCTGGGAGTGCCTCCTCTTTGGAAATGACCCGGCACAACACAACGCACTTCCTGGATGGATAATTTATCCAACACCGAAGCCAACCGGTAAGCGACGGAAGTCAGCGGCGACTTCTCGATTTTCTCCTGATAATCGCTTTTGCTCATTTTAGCTTCTTCTTTGGTCTTTGCGCCTTCAGCAATAGCAATAATTGAGAACCGTTTATGTTCTCTGGCACGCCGGTTGACCGCCGCCGCAACACTCATCGGATCATATGGAATTTCAGGAATCAAGATCACATCAGCGCCGCCGGCAATTCCAGCGTGCAGCGTCATCCAACCAACCTTATGTCCCATTATTTCTACGATAAAAGCGCGTCCATGGGACAAAGCGGTAGAATGGATGCCGTCTATGACTTCGGTTGCGATATTGACGGCGCTCTGGAACCCAAAGGTCATGTCCGTTCCCCAGAGATCGTTATCAATCGTCTTCGGCAGCGAAATAATATTCAACCCTTTTTCAGAAAGCAAATTCGCCGTCTTATGAGAACCATTCCCTCCCAAAATCACCAGACAGTCCAAATGCAACTCTTCATACGTCTGAATCATGGCTTCTAATTTTGTCGGGCCGTCTTTTTGGTTCGAAAATAAGGGATCGTGCATTGTTTTGAACGATTGGCGGGAAGTTCCCAGAATGGTACCGCCAATTGTCAGGATTCCGGAAAAATCATCAATCGACATCTGCCTGAAGTTCCGAAACATCAAACCGGCATACCCATCCAAAAAACCGATAATCTCAACATCCTTATCATGCTCATATAAGCGTTTCGCAACTCCCCGCATGGCCGAATTCAGCCCCTGGCAATCGCCCCCGCTCGTAAGCATCCCGATCTTTAACCCCATACCAATCCCCTTTCAACCGGTAACCAGCAATTCAAATTTTGAAAAACTTCTTTTCATGTTTTATATGCTAAAGCAACAACATATTTTACTTTGTTATTTCACCATCCCGTT
>CALCQT010000482.1 GCA_937894825.1 uncultured Anaerolineaceae bacterium | reverse complement strand
GGCGATACGGGAGAACGAATGACAATGCTCGAAGTCAATGAACTTTCAAAACAATACCAGCGCGGCGGAAACGTATTCAACGCTGTCGACCGGGTCAGTCTTTCGATCGAAGCGGGTGCGTTTGTCAGCATCATCGGCCGGTCCGGCAGCGGAAAAAGCACGCTGCTCAATATGCTGACCGGCCTGCTGAAGCCAACCTCCGGCAGTATATTTTTTGACGGCGTGGACCTTGGAAAATTGCCGGATGACGATCTTTCCCGGCTGCGGAATGACCGGATCGGATATGTCCCACAGGGCGTCAGCGCGCTTTCGAATTTTACCGTTTTGGATAATGTGCGGCTGCCCTTTTTTTTGCACAAGCGTGAGGGCGATGCGTCCGGAAGAGCGGTGTTTCTGCTGGATGAGGTCGGCCTGCTGCATCTGGCTGGGATGTATCCCGCGCAGTTATCCGGCGGCGAGTTGCGGCGGGTCTTTATCGCGCGCGCGTTGATGAACGCGCCGGACATTTTGATCGCGGACGAACCGACGGCCGATTTGGATCCGGCTTCTTCTGATGAGATCCTGCAGCTATTTTCCCGGATTAACCATAACGGGACGACTGTCTTGATTGTTACGCATGCGTTGGATGCGCTCGGATTTGGCGATCGCGTACTGAAAATGGACGCGGGGAAGCTAGCCGTTGCACAAAAAATGGCGATAAATCGTATACCTAACTATAATCAATAACAAAAGAAATTTAAAAAAAAGGAGTTAGGTCATGGTAAGCAATTTGGGTTGGTTTTTGTTTTTATTAGTCGGGTTAGCCGCTGGTTGGCTGGCGGGAAAGATCACGAAAGGCAGAGGATTTGGCCTGGTCGGGAACCTGATTGTCGGTGTGATTGGCGCGTATGTCGGCGGCTGGCTGTTTAATTTTGTAGGCGTATCCGCCGGAAGCGGCTTTTGGGGCTCGCTCGTGACGTCCGTGATCGGTGCGATTGTTCTGCTGTTTATCATCGGGCTGATCAAAAAAAATTGATATTATCGGTTTATACAACTTTCCTTTCTTGACCGGCAAACAGTCTCCTACGCTTTTGCCGGTCAATTTTTTCTCCGGGTAGAAGTAATTGCACTATAACCATTTTTGATTTTCCGATCATATTTTCAACAGGTAAAAAAAATCCATATCTATGTAAAATTTATCCATTCAACATTGAAAACCGATCCATATAATTAAAGTAAGCACGGCATTTCGGATCAATCCAAGCCTGTTAATATCAAATTTTGAACTCTGCTGTGTAATTCCTGTCCATGCGATCCGAAAACCGGAACCTTTGTTCTGAAATTTTTAGGAGGAGAAAAATGAAGAAATATTTGTTATTGGCTGTTTTAGCAGTCTTATGTATGTCCTTTGCCGGTGTCAGCGCACAGGAAATCACGCTCTGGACGATCGCTACCGAAAGCGATGCGTTTCATCCGGCTTACATCCAGGCGATTGACGAATTTGAGGAAGCGAATCCCGGCGTCACGATCAAAATGGAAACTTTCGAGAATGAATCCTATAAAACCAAGATCAAATCCGCGGTTGCGGCCAACGATCTGCCGGATATTTTCTTCACCTGGGGCGGTGGTTTTTCCAGCGCCTTTGTCGAATCCGGCAAAGTGCTCCCGTTGGACGCCTATTATGACGCCTATGCGGATGGGATCACCAAAGCCGCGCTGGGCAATGTGGTCTATGGCGATCAGTTATACGGCGTTACCTACGTGACTCCGGTTTCCGTCATGTTCTACAATCGCAAGATGTTTGATGAACGCGGTCTGACAGCTCCCGAAACTTTTGAGGAATGGGTGACGGTCTGCCAGGCTTTCCTGGACGAAGGGGTCACCCCGATCGGTATTTCCGTTCGCGATACCTGGGTGCTGGCCATGACGCATGACGCGCTGACGCTGAAATCCGCCGGTCCGGGGAAAGTTGCCGCCGCACTCAAGAAAGCCGGTCAAAGCTATAACGATCCCGACTTTATTGCCGCGACAGAGAAGCTGATGGAATTGGTCGACATGGGCGCGTTGGTTTCTTCTGCTACCGGTATTTCCAACGATGAAGCCAGTCAGTTATTCTATAACGGCACTGTGG
>CALCQT010000481.1 GCA_937894825.1 uncultured Anaerolineaceae bacterium | reverse complement strand
CAGGATCTCGTAGATCTGGCTCTGATTGAAGCGCCAGAGGATTCTCAACTCGTCGTCCGATTCGAGTTTTTTTGCCAGATCATAGGTGTGGATGGGGGTCTGCCGGATCAGTCCGAGTAAAATGAACTCGACCGACAAAGGCTGCGCTTTTCTTGCCATTGCTTGTCCTTTTGATTATTTTATCAAATTTCGGCAACAGGGAAGTAATTTTCTCGGAATGTCCTAAACCCGTATGAGATTCCTGTTCCATTCCTTCCTGAGACAGGGTAAAATTACGCTTACTGAACACAGATTTTCATGTTTTGATTCTTTTCAACTGTCAGGAATGTGCAGATCATGCAGTTGTTAAGTTTTAAATTCTCGCCCTATCATTCTCACTGATGGGTGAAACAGCGCTAATTTGCAAACCATATAGTCAGGAGGTTATGAAATGAACAAAATCTATGCGCTATTTGTATTCTTTGCGCTCAGTTGCCAACTGTTTGTTGCCCGCGTTGTTTTCGCGGCGGACGCACCGCAGCCTCATATCGCGATTGACAATGTCCCTGCCATTGGCGAAGGCAGAACTGTTGACGGTCACATCTGGTTTGAGAGCGCGGCAGGCGATTATGCGGACTATGCCATCACGATGTCACTGGAGGTGACCCGGGGTGACAGAATCTGGGGGCCGAAGCCGACCTATGCGACGCCTTCGGTGGCGGTTGACAGCCAGGGCTTCTCCTGTTTGTTCGTGACGGGCGGGAATGACCTGTACGCTGAGCGGCTGTATGTGTACCTGATCCCCAGTGACTTTGTTCCGGAAGGATACGATGCACAGACGAAAGAAGCTGCTTGGGATATGGTGATCATCGACCGCTATGCAGATGGCCGAGTTGAGATTCAACAGACGGAGGAACCGATTATTTCCATCCCGGAGCCGGTTGCCGAAAAACATCCCGCGGACACGCCAAAGCTGTCCCTCTGTTACTCGCCATACATTGACGGCCTCTCTCCTGAAGTAAACAGTGCAGTTCCTCTGGAATTGATGCGCTGGCAACTGGACCTGATCCACCCCTATGCGGACACGATTCGCCTTTTTGGTGTATCCGGTGAATTGGAAAAGATATATCAACCCGCTAAGGAAGATTATCAACTGCGTGTTATCGCGGGCAGTTGGATGGACAGCCGCTATTCAGAACGCCAGATTTACGCGGAATTGGATAAGCTGATCGAGCTGGCGAATGAAGGGTATGTCGATGTTGCCGTGGTGGGGTCGGAGACAATTCACAGAAGCGATTTTTCCGCAGCTGAACTGAACGAATATATAACCTATGTTCGTGAGCGGATAACGAACAAAAGCATTCCGGTTGGAACGTCGGATACTGCGGAAGTATTTCTTAACAATCCGGATCTGGTGGAAAACTGCGAAGTGATCCTTGTCACGATCTATCCTTTTTTCAGTAATGTCACAGCGGAGAATGCCGCTCAATATCTCACGACCACATACGATCAGGTCGTTGAAGCGGCGGGAGGCCGACCGGTCATCATCTCCGAAAGCGGATGGCCGACTACGGGCAGCCCGGAGGGCGTCGCCGCGCCCAGCGAGGAAAACGCGGCGTTGCTGTTTGAGGAGACGTATGCCTGGTCGCGGGAAAATAACGTTGAGATTGTGTTCTTCTCTGAGATCGATGAGGCCTGGAAAGTGGAAGGGACGAATGCCGACGTCGGAGGGCATTGGGGACATTTTACCTCTGACGGCGTGCTGAAGGACGCTTATCGGCGAATTTACCAGTCTATTTCTGCTGATCAGGCGGTATCCAAGTAAAAACGGGAAGGCCTTTGGGGGATGTTTTTTGCATTGAAGAAAAAAACATCCCCTGCATTTCTACTTGCGCGGCGATTCATTGTGTTTGAGACATATGTGCTATTTTGAATTCTTGGTTTTTGTTTCTCTCTTCCGGATTAAAGGAAACTTGTGGTAGAATAATTCTTTGTCGGATCGAAAGCATTGTTGGTCCGTTTCAAAGAGGATTCTTTTTGTCCGGGTTTTGTTTGTACACTGCAAGCAGATTGCGGAGAATCAAAGGAGCCGGATTGATCTTAAGAAGGAAAGGAACAGAAGAACATGGCTAAATGTGAGACTTGCGGAAAAACAACAATGTTCGGTCACGCCAGAAGCTTTTCCCAGCGCGCGACAAATCGGACATTTCGCCCCAATTTGCAGAAAGTCACAATTTTTGAAAACGGACGCTCGATTCAAAAAACAATGTGTGCCAAATGCATTCGCACCATGGCGAAAACCAAATAGCTTGATCGCTGCACTTTTGAATACCTAACGAAAAACTTCTCAATCACTGGCGAGAAGTTTTTTAGTTTAATGTTTTGTGCTTTGATATTTCCCAAAGCAGTGCATCAAATTTTATTGTTTCAGCGCAGCGCCTGGATACCGGCGGCGTAACCTTCGGGATAGCCGAAGATCGCAGTGCCAGCTACCAGCACATTGGCGCCGGCTTCCGCGCAGAGCCCGGCTGTTTCGCCGTTGATTCCGCCGTCCACCTGAATGTTCAGATTCAAATTCCGCTCATCGCTCCATTGCCGGATCTGGCGGATCTTGGAGAGTGTTTCCGGGATGAATTTCTGTCCCCCGAACCCGGGGTTGACCGTCATCACCAGGACCATGTCGATAAACGGCAGGATCGGTTCGACCAGGATCGCCGGTGTGCCGGGGTTGATGGCGACGGCAGGGCGCACGCCGAGCTTGCGGATCTCCATCAGTGTGTAATGAATGTTGGGGTTGTTCTCGCAATGAATGGTCAGAATGTCCGCGCCGGTCTTGGCAAAGGCATGAATATGCTTCTCGGGCTGGACGATCATCAGATGGACGTCCAGCGGGATGGATACGCTCTTTTTCATCGCCTGAACAAAAGGGACGCCGATGGTGATGTTCGGGACAAATACGCCGTCCATGACGTCAATATGGAGCCAGTCGCTGCCGGCGGCGGCCACGGCTTTGGCTTCGTTTCCGGACTGGGAAAAGTCCGAGGCCAGCATGGATGCAGAGATGATTCTTTTTTCTTGATTCATAATTGTTCTTCCGGTTGTTTTTGACACCTTATTTTCTGTTCTGATTGTAAACGATTTTCCGCTTGATTCAGCGGAAAATCAAAAACTTTTATGCGGAAACTCGGTTGATCGCTGCCAGCAGATCGCTGCCGTTCGGGAAACGCTCCGCCGGATTTTTCCGCAGCGCCCGCAGAACGATTGCTTCCAGTTCCGGAGTGACCTCCGGGTTAAGCGCCCGGAGCGCGAGTGGCGCTTCTGTCCGGTGCAGTCGGGTCAATTCTTCCGCATCCTGGCTGAAAAAAGGCAGTTTGCCGGCAAAAATCTGATACAAAATAATCCCGGCGCTGTAGACGTCCGAAGCCATCTGCGGCCTGGCGCCGGCTGAAACCTCCGGTGCGGTATACAGCGGCGATCCCCACAGCGTTTTAAGTGGTACGTCATTATGCGTTGCTTCGATCTCAACGGCTTCGCCAAAATCCGTCAGTTTGAGCGTGCCATCTGCGCCGATCAGAAAATTCAGCGTTTTGATGTCATTGTGGATGATGCCGGCTTGGTGGACCACCGCCAGACTTTCGCAGACGCTGCGGCAGAATTCACCGTTTGCAGGGTCGTGAGGCGAAGTGCGGGATTTCAGGTATTGCCAGAGCGTTTCCGCTCCGGCATATTCCAGCACGATCCACTGTCGGTTCCCGTCCTCAAAGTAATCCAGTACCTGAACGACGGCGGGGTGGCGTACCCGGGATTGCAGCAGCGCTTCCTGTCGGAAACGCTCTCGACGGATGGGGTCGGCGCGAAAGTCATCCTTGAGTGTTTTCAGAATTACCTGCTGTCCGGAGATGCGTTCCTGTGCCAGATAGAGGTGGGATACACCGCCGGATTCCAGATAATGGACATTGTGAAAGCTGTTTTCAAGCGTAGATTGGTTGCTCATGCTTTATAATTATAGTTGAGGTCCGGATGCCTGAAAAAAAGAATCAATCGATCGTTAACTGGAAGACTTGTTTATTGTCACTTGTGATCGGATTTATTTTTTTTGTCGGTCTTGTGTTGGTTGTCGGGAGCGCCGGATTGAAAATGTTTGCGACCCAGGAAAAAAGTACGGCTCAGCTGACTGTGATCCCGGCTCCGACGGTCACCGCGGTGGTAATTTCACTGGACATGGAAAAACCCAATTTGGAAGTGCGATATGTCTCTCCGGAAGGATTTTCGATCGGAGCATTTGTCCAGGTGGCAAACACACAAGGGGCCGGGTTGAAATTCAGATCCGAATCCGGGACAGGCAGTGATGTGACCTTCATCGCCATGGATGGTGATCTGTTCCAGATGATCGATGGACCGGATAATAAAAATGGATATTCCTGGTGGAAGCTGCAGGGAATGAAAGACCCGCAATTGGTTGGTTGGGCGGCAGCGGACTTTCTGGTGTTGACCGCTCCGGCAGCGGATCAGGTTGAATAATATAAATATATGAAGAAAAAAACAACAGCGATTTCTTTGTTTTCTGCAAATGCCCATTCGATAGGAAAGGTGCGCCGCGTAAATGAAGACGCATTGTTTTCGTTTGAGACTGAAATTGTCCGCATGAATCAAAAGACGACTTTGGGCGTCTATGTTGTCGCGGACGGGATGGGGGGCCATGTTGGCGGTGACAAAGCTTCCGCCAGTGCTGTCGATGCCTTTGCTCAATTTTTTTTCGAGTCAGTCCTTTTGGGGTTGACTTCCGGAAAAGTGGACGTGAAAGCGCTGCCGGCGCTGCTGGAAGAAGGTGTTCAGCATGCCAACCGTTCTGTGATTGAAAACGTTAATGGCGGGGGAACCACGTTTACCGCTGTGTTGGTCTGGGATTCCCGTCTCTTTGTGGCGCACGTGGGTGACTCGCGCGCGTATCTTTTTCATGAAGATGGGTCCAGCGAATTATTGACGGAAGATCATTCTTTTGTGCAGACGCTGGTTCGGATGGGCGAGATCACAGAAGCCGAGGCGCTTTCGCATCCGCGCCGCAGTGTGTTGATGCGTAGTCTGGGCTTTGATGATGAAGTAGCGGTCGATCATGTCGAAGTAAAGATCATGCCGGAGGAGACGATCCTGTTATGCTGTGACGGCTTATGGTCCGTAGTGCCGGAAGCGGAAATCGCGGAACGGATTCGCGGGGGGACGGATCTGCATGCAATTGCCGACGGATTGGTCACAGCGGCAAATGAGGCCGGAGGGCCGGATAATATCAGTTGTATCCTGGTGCGTGCAAAAGATTCAGACGAGTCGGGAGGATAAATTATGGAAGATACGAATAAAAGACATTTGATTCTTGTGGTCGATGACGAAGAACGAATCGTGCGCATGATTCGCTTGAATCTGGAACATGATGGTTTTTCGGTGATTGAGGCGAATTCCGGCATGGAGGCCATCAATGCGGTCCGCGAAAAAATTCCCAGCCTGGTTATTCTGGATGTGATGATGCCGGGGATTGACGGGTTCGAAACGCTGTCTCTGATCCGGGAAACGAGTCAGATTCCGGTGATCATGTTGACGGCAAAAAATGATGAGGATGACCGTGTCCGGGGTTTGGAATTGGGCGCGGATGATTACATCTCCAAGCCATTCAGCCCGCGTGAGCTGGTGAGCCGGATCAAAGCTGTGCTGCGGCGGACCGAAGGCGCTTCCGGGTCTGAAGATAATGAGTTGATTCAGGTGGATGAGCATCTGCGGCTGGATTTTGGCAAGCGGGAAGTTTGGCTGGATGGCGAACTGGTAAAACTACGTCCGACTGAATACCGGTTGCTGTATCATCTGGTACAGAATGCCGGTTGGGTGATGACCTATGACCAGTTGCTGGCAAAAGTCTGGGGCTATGAATATCGGGATGAAACGCATTATGTCCGCCTGTATATTAACTACTTACGCCAGAAACTTGAAAAAGACCCCTCGAATCCAAAATATATTCTGACCGAACGTGGTGTTGGATACCGTTTTGTGGATTATAAACGGGTCAGGCAGGAAGAAGAGTCACGCTAATACTTCATTAACACGCTGTTTAAAAATCTTTTATAAACCGCAAGTATGAATCTTATACTTGCGGTTTATCTTTAAAGCAAGATCAGATTCATGAGCGAATCTGACATGAAAAAGAAAAAATGATCAGAATTAATACTGAAAATGGAGGAGATTATGTATAGAGCTTTACGGATTCAACCAATGCGCGAATTATTTACCATGCAGGATTCTATGGACCGGCTGGTCAATTCATTCTTTGACACGACCGGATCGGACGAGAACGGGGCGGTTGCACCGCGGGTCGACATGAAGCAGGACGAAGATAAAGTCACCGTCAAGATGGTTATCCCGGGTGTGAAGAAAGATGATATTGAGATTTCTGTTGCTGACAATGTCCTGACAGTGAAAGCCGAAGTGAAGGAACAGAAAGAAGAAAAGGACGAGAAAGCAGTCTATCATCTGCGTGAGACCCGCTGGAGTTCCTATTATCGGGAAATCAGCCTGCCGACCGAAGTCGAGGCGGAGAAAGCCACTGCGGACTATGAAGACGGTATCCTGACGCTGGAACTGCCGAAGGCTGAAATTGTCAAACCGAAAGTAATTTCAATCGGCGCCGGCAAGAAGGAAACTGGCAAGTAACCACAGGAATCCTTTTGAGGAACCGCCGATATCGGTTTTCAACGGCGGCCACCCCGAGGAATATCTGCTAAAACAGAAAAAGACCCTATCGAACGAATTCGATAGGGTCTTTTTCTGTTGCTGTCTGTCGACAATTTTCCGGATATACATATTGACAGATTTCGATCTGAGGTATAAAATCATATCGAAAAAGTTCGATTTGAGAGGGCGAAGTGGAGCAATACAAAGTACAGCAATATGCGGCGGAACAATATATTGGCGGGACAAAAATATTCAAAGCATTGGGTGACCCCAGGAGAGTCATGATCGTGGATATGCTCTCCAGTGGTGAATTGTGCGCTTGTATGATTCTGGAAAAGTTTGAGATGTCTCAGTCGACGTTGTCCCACCACATGAAACTTCTTTGTGAAAGCGGGCTGGTTAAGGGCCGAAATGAGGGGAAGTGGACGTACTATTCACTGGATGAAGATGTCGTCAATGTGGCGCACCGGTTCCTTTCTGCGATCACCACTGCAAAAGAGAATACGATTCATGCCGAACACTGTGACTGTCGTATATAGGGATTGATGATTATGTAGGACTGGTCGCCGGTGTTTTTTGCGGGAGAAATAATATGATCAAAGTCGCTTTTATCTGTGTTCACAATTCCTGCCGCAGCCAAATTGCGGAGGCTCTGGGAAAATACCTTGCCGGAGATATTTTCGAAAGTTATTCGGCCGGCACGGAAACAAAGCCGCGGATCAATCCGAACGCTGTCCGGCTCATGAAACAGCTTTACGGGATTGATATGGAGCAAACCCAACATTCCAAATTGCTGGAGGCGATTCCGCCGGTCGATGTTGTCATTACGATGGGTTGTGAAGTTGCCTGCCCCTTTTTGCTCTGTAAACACAGGGAAGACTGGGATCTGAAGGACCCGACCGGAGAGAGCGACGAGGTATTTCTTGCCGTGATCCGGGAAATTGAGACAAAAATCAAGGACCTGGCAGACAGGATTAAAAACAATCAATTGGATTAAGGGATGAAGAAATGCAGAATCAAACCTGTTGTTCAGCGTCATCGGAAGGTCGGGAAAAGCGGGACGGTTCGCTTCAAACTGAAACGGGATTCGCACCGAAACGAAAATTGATGCCGATTCAGACAAGTCGGTCCTGTTGCAGTACCGCAAATTCCACAGGAGCCGGAATTGCGCAAAAGTCATGCGGTTGCGGATCGCAGACAATAAAGCCCGAAAAGTGGATTTCCGGGTCGGTCAGTACTCCTGTTGGGGATGTTCCGCGCGTGTTGACGAGTTTGTCGGCTGCTGACATTTTCGGCGTGTGGAAATGCCGTTGGGGGATCGGAAGGATGAATTACGCAATAACTCCCGGTTTGTACTGTGTCGGTAATCCTGATGCCCAATCGCCAGTCCTGGTTACTGCAAACTATAAGCTGACTTTCGATCAGTTCCGGAAGGAACTGGCAGGGTTGGACGCCTGGATTGTGGTGCTGGACAGCGATGGCATCAATGTCTGGTGCGCGGCGGGCAAAGGCACTTTCGGGACGGAAGAACTGGTGAGTCGGCTGCAGACCGTCGGGCTTGCGGATGTTGTGTCTCACCGTACAATCATT